>NZ_JBFAYQ010000002.1:107808-333685 GCF_040681345.1 Streptomyces sp. NPDC051776
CAGCGCCAGGGACAGCGGGACGGGTGTCGTCGGCGCGAGGACTGCCGGAGCCGGGGCGGTTCGCGGACGCACGGTCCCGCGCGCGCACGTCGCCGTACTCGGTGCGCAGCACGGCCGTCGTACCGGCCGGGACGCGGGCGCCGGTCGCGATGCGGACGGCGTGACCGTCGGGCAGCGGGGAGGGTTCGTCGTGCCCGGCGAGGAGGCCGAACCCCATTTCCCGAGAGTGTCCGGCCTCGTTGGACCCGGCGTCCCCGGCGACCCGCCAGGGCCCCGGCCCGGCAACGGCCCATCCGTCCATCGCGGAGGTGTCGAAGGGCGGCAGATCGGTCAGGGCCACCAACGGCTCGGCCAGCACGTGGCCCAGCGCGTCCCCCAGCCGCCGTACGAGCGCGGGCAGCGGACCGCCTGCGGCCCGAGCTGCGATGGCCCTAGCCTCGTGCCAGGTCGTGGTCCGGTGGGCATGGGCGGGGCGGTCGCCGGAGGGTGCGGCGGGACCTGGATCCGCGCCGGCGAGCTGCTGCTCCACCGCAACGTGGTCGTAGACGACGGGCGCGGGCGCCTGTCCCGAAGTGCCGCTCCGATCGGGCCCGTTGGCCCCCTCCGGCGTCCGGGAGCCGCCCGCCCGGCCGTCGGCGCCGTGCGGTGACGTCGGATCCATGGCTCCGGCCCGGTGTGTTCCGGCGCGCGACGCAGGGCCCGCGTGGCGTTGTTCGTTCGCGATGGCGAGCGCGTCGTCCACTTCGAGTGCGTCCTCGGCCCGATGTGCCTCGTCGGCCCGATGTGCCTCGTCGGCCTCTTGGGCGCTGTCGGCCTCTCGGACACCGTCAGACCGATATGTCCCGCTGGTCGGACGTACATCGTTGGCCTGATGTGCCTCGTCGGCGTCTCGGGCGTCGTCGGCGTCTCGGGCGTCGTCGGCCCGATGTGTCCCATTGGCCCGATGTGCCTCGTTGGCCTCTCGGGCGGCGTCGGCGCCACCTGCGGCCGCGTCGCCGCTGTCGGGTGCGTCGCCGCTGTCGGGTGCGCGCTGGGCGCCGGGGGCGCCGCCGGTCCGGGGCTCATTCGCGACCCGGGGCTTCCCGCCGGACACGGGAAGGGCATCGTCCCGGCCTGCGGCGCGGCCGAGGCCCTCCGGGCGGCCACCGAGGGCCGGTCGTTCCACGTCCGCGGACAGGTCGCGGCTTCCGCCCGGTTCCGTCATCCCGCCGTCTTCTCCGAACCGCCGGCCGGTCCGTCCTGGGCTTCCTCGGCCCAGCGTACGGCCAGTGCCGCGGCCTTGCGCGCAGCGATCGCCACCTCGTCGGGGCTGCCGCCCGCCCGGGCCGCCGCGTAGCCGACCAGGAAGGTGGTGAGGGGCGCCGCGGGCCTGGCCACGCCGTGCGCGGCATCGCGGGCGAGATCCAGGAGGACACCGGTGTCGACGTCCAGCTCGATCCCGAGTTCGGCCTTGACTGCGGCAATCCATTCGTCCAGCACGTTCCCATGCTCCCTGATACGGGCCCTGGCCGCGGCGACGTCTTCCCAGGTGTCGCAGTCGAAGGAGGCGGCGTCGCGGCCGGGCAGGCGGTGAAGGGTCAGTTCGGAGGTGAGCAGGCGGAGGGGCAGATGGGCGAGACCGCCGTGTTCGGCGGCGAGCAGGGCGAGTTCGCGGCGCAGCGGTTCGGTGCGGTAGGCGGCGACGAGCGGCTGGTCGCGCCCGTCGGCGTCGACGAGGACGACTCCTTCGGCCGGTCCGCCACCGGCCACACCCCTCCCCGTCCCGTTCCTGGAGGCGCCCGTGCGGCCGGGGATGCCCGTACCGCCGGAGACGCCCGCGCCCGTACCACCGGAGACACCCGCGCCCGTACCACCGCGGTCGCCCGCATGACCGGGCCCTTCGCGGCGGGCGGCTGAGGACACATCTCCGGGCGCGGCACCCCCGGCGTACGCCGCCCGGTCGAGTCCCGCCACCAGCCCGCGGACCGTGGCCGCCGAGAGGAACGGCAGGTCTGCGGAGAGCACGAGCACGACCGGAGCCGTCACCTGCCGGAGTCCGGCGTCGAGCGCGGCCAGAGGTCCGGCGCCGTGCGGTTCCTCACGCGCCCAGCGCACGATCCGTACGGTCGGCCGCCGGGAGCCGACGACGACCGTGACGGCGGCGTCCGCGCATGCGCCAAGCACCCGGTCAAGGAGCGGACGCCCGCCGACCGTCAGGCCGGGTTTGTCGGCACCGCCCAGCCGTCTTGCGGCGCCACCGGCCAGCACCACGGCGTCGTACGAATGCCCAGTCATGCCCCCGAGTATGGCCGGGCCCGGCCGCGGGCGGTCCCACGGGTGCCCGGGATGACCCGGGAGACGCCGGTGGTCCCGGCGCATCCCGGGTCATCCTGGGTTAACTCGTGTCACACCGTACGCAGCAGCACCGCCGGCTGCTCGACGCAGTCGGCCACGTAGCGCAGGAAGCCCCCGGCCGTGCCACCGTCGCAGACCCGGTGATCGAAGGTGAACGAAAGCTGGACGACCTGACGGACCGCCAACTCCCCTTGGTGCACCCACGGCTTGGGCACGATCCGGCCGACACCGAGCATCGCCGCCTCGGGGTGGTTGATGATCGGTGTGGAGCCGTCCACGCCGAACACCCCGTAGTTGTTGAGCGTGAAGGTGCCGCCGGTCAGATCGGCGGGCGTGAGCGTGCCCGTCCGAGCCGCCTCGGTCAGCCGGGCGAACTCCTCCGTGAGCCCTACCGCGTTACGGGCGTGGGCGTCACGTACCACCGGTACGACCAGGCCGCGCTCGGTCTGCGCTGCGAATCCGAGGTGCACGGCGGGCAGTCGGACGATCTCGCGCGTCTCGGTGTCGACCGTGGAGTTCAGCTCGGGGTACCGCTCGAGCGCGGCCGTGCAGATACGGGCCAGCAGTGCCAGCAGCGACACCTTGGGCCCTCCGGAGGCATTCATCGCCGCGCGGGCGGCCATGAGTTCGGTGGCGTCGGCGTCGACCCAGCACGTCGCCTCGGGGATCTCCCTCCTGCTTCTCGCGAGCTTGTCGGCGACGGCGCCCCGCACCCCCCGCAGCGGGATGCGCTCCGGCCCCGCAGCCCCCGCGAGCCCGCGCGCCTGTTCAGGGGCAGGCGCAGACGCGACGGGGGCGGCACCGGTCGTCCCCTGGGCGGCGTACGGGGCGGCCGCCCCGTCGGAGGCGGTGGCGATGGCACGCGCGGCCTCCTCGACGTCGGCGCGGAGGATCAGCCCCTCGGGCCCGGACCCCCTCAGAGCCCTCAGGTCGATGCCGTGTTCGCGCGCGATCCGCCGCACCAGTGGTGAGATGACGGCGACCGGCCCCTCCACGAGCTGCGGTGCTTCTGCCGTGTCCCCACTCCGCCGGTCCTGCCCGAGGTCGGTGGAGTGCGCGGCGGAGGGGGCACGGGCCTCGGCCCGCGTGGTCGTGAGCCGGGCACTGCCCGCGGATGCGACCTGCGCGGAGCCTCTCACGGCACCGCCCTCCGGGCTCCCGGCATCGCCCCGCCCACCCGGTGCGGCGGGGCGGGAGAACCCGCCCGACGGACGGACACGGCGGCGGCGCGCGGCAGGCGCGCCCGTGCCGTAGCCGACGAGCACATTCCCCGAACCCTCGTCGGCCCGGGGGCCCTGCGCCCCGGTGGCCTCCGTGGCCGGGACCGGTGCGTCCCCGTCACTGTCCGCCCCCACTGCCACGGTCAACAGCGGGGCTCCGACGGGCAGTTCTGTCCCTTCCTCACCGAAGCGCGCCGTCACCACGCCCCCGTAGGGACACGGCACTTCCACAGCCGCCTTGGCTGTTTCGACCTCCACCACCGGCTGGTCGACGGCCACCACATCGCCCACCTGGACGAGCCAGCGCACGATCTCGGCCTCGGTCAGCCCCTCTCCGAGGTCCGGCAGTGCGAACTCCCGCACCACAGCCATCAGTGCCCGCCTCCCGGCTCGGTCCAGTCGGCCTCCCACTGCAGGCGCGCCACCGCGTCGAGAATGCGATCCACACCGGGCAGATGGTGCTTCTCCAGCATCGGCGGCGGGTACGGGATGTCGAATCCGGCGACGCGCAGCACCGGAGCCTCCAGATGGTGGAAGCACCGCTCCATCACACGCGCGGCGATCTCCCCTCCGGGACCGCCGAAGCCGGAGGACTCGTGCACCACGACCGCACGGCCGGTCCGCCGTACGGACTCGCAGACGGTGGCGTCATCGAACGGCACCAGGCTCCGCAGGTCCAGGACTTCGAGGTCCCAGCCCTCGGCCTGCGCCGCCTCCGCAGCCTCGAGGCACACGGGCACCGACGGGCCGTACGTGAGGAGCGTGGCGCTCCGGCCGGTGCGGCGGACCACGGCCCGCCCGATGGGCGCCACCTCCTCGGGCTCTTCGGGCGACCAGTCGGCCTTGGACCAGTAGAGCCGCTTGGGTTCGAGGAAGATCACCGGGTCGTCCGAGGCGATCGCGGCGCGCAGCAGCCCGTAGGCGTCGGCGACGGTCGCCGGGGCGACGACATGGAGGCCGGGCGTCGCCATGTAGTACGCCTCCGACGAGTCGCTGTGGTGCTCGACGCCGCCGATGCCGCCGCCATAGGGCACGCGGACGGTGATGGGCAGCGGCATCGCGCCCCTGGTGCGGTTGCGCATCCGCGAGACGTGGCTGATGAGCTGCTCGAACGCGGGATAGGCGAAGGCGTCGAACTGCATCTCGACGACGGGCCTCAGCCCGTACATCGCCATGCCGACAGCGGTCCCCAGGATTCCGGCCTCCGCCAGCGGGGTGTCCGTGCAGCGGTCCTCTCCGAACTCCTTGGTGAGGCCGTCGGTGATCCGGAAGACGCCGCCGAGTGCGCCGACGTCCTCACCGAGGACGTGCACGGCCGGGTCCTCGGCCATGGAGTCGCGCAGGGCCCGGCCGAGGGCCTGTGCCATGGTCGCGGGCTTGCGCACGGCGGCGTCCGGCCCCGCGGTCGCTGGTGCGGTGGTCACTGCCCGGTCTTCCCTTCGCCCTCGGCGTGCTCGTCGTGCTCGTCGTCCGCGGCCGCCAGTTCGGCCCGTAGCTGCTCCGCCTGCTCGCGGAGCTGGGCGGTCCGCTCGGCGTAGACGTGAGCGAACAGGTCCATCGGGTCCAGCACCGGGTCTTCGTTCATCCGCTCCCGCAGGTCGGCGGCCGTCTTCTCGGCGGCGTCGCGCGCGGCCTCGACCACGGCGTCGTCCAGCAGCCCCTGGTCGCGCATCTCACGCTCCAGCAGGGCTATCGGATCGTGCTCGCGCCACTCCTCCACCTCGGAGTCGGTGCGGTAGCGGGTGGCGTCGTCGGCGTTGGTGTGCGCCTCGATCCGGTAGGTGACGGCCTCGACGAGCGTCGGCCCGCCGCCGCTGCGCGCACGGCTCACCGCTTCGCCGAGCACCTGGTGGACCGCGACCGCGTCATTGCCGTCGACGAGCCGGCCGGGCATCCCGTAGCCGACCGCCTTGTGGGCGAGGGAGGGGGCGGCGGTCTGCTTGGCCAGCGGCACGGAGATCGCGAAGCCGTTGTTCTGGACGAGGAAGACGACCGGTGCCTGCCATACGGCTGCAAAGTTCAGCGCCTCGTGGAAGTCGCCCTCGCTCGTGCCGCCGTCGCCGACCATGGCGAGCGCGACGACGTCGTCCCCCTTGAGGCGGGCGGCGTGCGCGAGGCCGACGGCGTGCGGGAGCTGGGTGGCCAGCGGCGTGCTCAGCGGGGCAACCCGGTGTTCCCGGGGGTCGTAGCCGGTGTGCCAGTCGCCGCGGAGCAGCGTGAGCGCCTGCACCGGGTCCAGGCCGCGCGCCACGGCCGCGAGCGTGTCCCGGTAGCTGGGGAAGAGCCAGTCCTGGTCCTCGAGGACGAGCGCCGCGGCGACCTCGCACGCCTCCTGGCCCGTGCTGGACGGGTAGACCGCCAGCCGTCCCTGGCGGGTGAGCGCCGTCGCCTGCGTGTTGTACCTCCGGCCGCGCACCAGCTCTGCGTGGAGCCGCCTGAGCAGCGCGGGGTCGGCGTCTCGCGCGGCGGGGGTCCCCAGCATGCGGTACGGCTCCGCGTCCGGCAGCAGCGGCGCGGGGTCGACCCGGGGCCGCCAGGAGGGCGGCGGGGCGGGGTGGTACGACCCCGGCTGTTCGAGGACCGTCATATCGAGCACCTCCTGGAGATCCCATGCCGGTGGGCCGGGACGGGCAGGCTTCCGGCGGACGCGGTGTGGTGGGCGTCTCACCTACCGATTGTTCGGTCGTCGGCACATTTTGGCTACAGGCGGACCCAGCCTGTGGACAAACGGTTCTCCACAGCCTGAGATGAAGCCAGGACGTCCACTTCGGGGAGGCACAGCGGGATGGAAGCTGAACGGATGGCCGAGGAACGCAGGATTCCGCCCGCGCGCCCCCTCGATGCGATCGACCGTGCGATCCTCGCCATGCTGCGTACAGACGGGCGGGCGTCGATACGGTCCGTGGCCGAGCGCGTCCATGTCTCGCGTGCCAACGCCTACGCCCGCATCAACCGTCTGATCGAGGACGGTGTGATCCGTGGCTTCGGCGCCCGTATCGACCAGGAACGCGCAGGTCAGGGTGCGTCGGCCTATATCACTCTCAAGATCGTCCAGAACTCCTGGCGCACGGTTCGGGAGCAGCTCCAGGAACTCCCAGGAGCGGCCCACATCGCCCTGGTCAGCGGCGACTTCGACGTGCTGCTGCTGGTGCACACCGAGGACAACCGGGCCTTGCGTGAGCTGGTGCTCACCCGCATCCAGTCGATCCCGGAGGTGCTGAGCACGCGCACGCTGCTGGTGTTCGAGGAGACGGATCTCTGGCCGGAGGAGTGAACCGGCGGACGGCGATGATTCCGCCCCGCCGCCCCCGCCGCCTCGTCCGCACTTCGGGCGATGCGCACCGTCTCTCCGGGTACCTGCCTCGGTCCGGTCTCCAGGTGCTGCCTCGGTCCGGGGCCTGCTCTCGCCTGATGGGTGGGTGCCTCGGGGTGGCGGCCGGGTTCCTCGGGGTGGCGGCCGGGTGCCTACGGGCGTGGGCCGGCGCCTCGGTCAGCAGGTACGCAGGCCCGCAAAGGCCATCCGGACGACGGCCTCCGCCACCTCGTCCCCGTCCTCGTGTCCCCCGTGGCCGCCGTGCGGCCGGTACCACTCCACAATCGAGTTGATCATGCCGAAGAGCAGCCGGGTCGCGAGCCGTACATCGACGTCGCCCCGCAGGTCCCCGTCCTCGGCCGCCCGCTGGAGCAGTTCGGCCACCTGCTGGTCGAACTCGCGCCGCCGCGCCATCGCCCACCGCTCGGTGTCCGTGTTCCCGCGCACCCGCAGCAGCAGCGTCACGTAGGGCAGCTCCGCCATCAGCACTTCGGCGGTCCGGCGCGCCACGTGTTCGAGCCGGTCGATGGCCCGGCCATTCATGGCGGCGGGTTCTTCGAGGACCCTGAACAGCCCGTCCAGTGCCCGCGATATCGCGAGCCGCAGCAGCTCTTCCTTGCCGCGGACGTGGTGGTAGATGGACGACTTGGAGATCCCGGCGGCGCGGGAGAGATGCTCCATCGACGTGCCGTCGTAGCCGCGCTCGTTGAACACCTCGACGGCGACCGCGAGCAGCGATTCGGGCGTGTACGTATCACGCTTGGCCATGGTCATGATGTGAGCAGCTCCCGTTCGGCGGCCGCGCGGCGGCGGATCATCTGGGACGGCGCGTAGCGGCTGCCGGGGTACGCGTCCTGCAGGTTCCCCAGCACCGTCCGGACCCACCGGGGGCCGAGGTCGTCCCCCCACTGGAGGGGGCCACGGGGGTAGTTCACACCGAGCCGCATGGCTGTGTCGACGTCCTGCGGCCCCGCGACCCCGCGGGCCACGGCATCGGCGGCGAAGTCCACGAGCATCGCGACCGTACGGGCCACGACCATGCCCGGGACGTCGTCGATCACGCTGACCTGCTTGCCCAGGACCTGGAAGAGCCCGACGGCCGCCTGAAGGGACTCCGGCCGGGCGGTGTCGGAAGCCGCCAGGGCGATACGGCCGGCGGCGCGGTAGTCCAGCGCCAGGTCGAACCGGATACCCCCGTCAGGTCCGGTCGTGGCGAGGGATCCGTCGGTCAACGAGAGCGGGGCCCCGCCCGGCAGCTCGATGAAGCCGGAGCCGAGGGAGCCTTCGGAGGGGCGAGGCGCGGGGGCGTGGGTGACGCCGATGCCCGCCTCGGCGATCAGCTCGGGCAGAACACCTGCCGGCCCGAGGTCGCCGTGGATCACGACGGCGTCGGGGGCCTTGGCGGGCTCGGCGGTCAGCGGCGCGGGCTTCTCCTCGCCCTCGCCGTAGCCGAACCAGCCCCGGCCCGACTTGCGCCCGTGCAGGCCCGCCTGGACCAGGCGGCGCTGGGCCATGGACGGCGTGAACTTGGGGTCCCTGAAGAATGCCTCCCATACGGAGCGGGTGACGGCCTCGTTCACGTCCTGGCCGATGAGGTCCGTCAGTTCGAAGGGGCCCATCCGGAAGCCGCCGCTCTCGCGCAGCACCGCGTCCAGGGTGGCGGGGGCGGCGGCCCGTTCCTCATAGAGCCGGAAGGCCTCGGCATAGAAGGGCCGGGCGACGCGGTTGACGATGAAGCCGGGGGTGTCGGAGCACCGGACCGGGGTCTTCCCCCACGCGGCCGCGGTCTCGTACGCGCGCGTGGCCGCGGCTTCGTCGGTGGCGAACCCGCTCACCACCTCCACCAGCGGGAGGAGCGGCGCGGGGTTGAAGAAGTGAAGGCCGACGACGCGGCCCGGGCGGCGGAGCGCGCCCGCTATCTCGGTGACGGACAGGGAGGAGGTGTTGGTGGCGAGGAGGCAGTCGTCGCGGACGACCGACTCCAGCGCCGTGAAGAGCTGCTGCTTGGCCGCGACGTCCTCCAGGATCGCCTCGACGACGAGCTCGGCCTCGGCAAGGCCCGCGACGTCCCCGACCGGATCGAGCCGTCCGCGGGCGGCATCCCGCTCCCCGGGCGTGAGCCTCCCTTTCTCCACCAGCCGGTCGAGGCGGGCCATGATCGCGTCAACAGCCGTCGCCGCGAGCCCCGGCGCCACGTCGTAGAGCCGCACGGGGTGCCCGGCCACCAGCGCGACCTGGGCGATTCCCTGCCCCATCGTCCCGGTGCCGACGACGCCGACGGTTCCGGTCCGGTCGATTGCCGTCATGGCCGAGATCCTCTCGTATGCGTTGTCCACAACCCCGACAGGCCCCCTTGTCCCGACCGATCGTTCGGTTACTCTAACCCTGTTGCCCTTTTCCAGCCCAGCTCAACGAGGAGTTGGTCCGTCATGGCCGCCGATCTCACCGCTGTCACGCTGATCGAGAAGCACCGCCCGACGCTCGACCAGGCGCTCGAGGCGATCCGTACGCGTGCCTACTGGTCTCCGTATCCGGAGCACCCGAAGGCGTACGGCGCATCCGCGCCGGGTGACGGGCATGCCGCCTTCGAGGCGCTGCGCGGCAAGCGGCTCGATCTCGACCAGCCGGGCACCGACGGCTGGGCCGGGGATGAGGTCTCGCCCTACGGCCCCGAGCTGGGTGTGGAGTATCCGCACCCGGATGTCGACGTGCTGCTCCCGGCGATGCGCGCGGCGATGCCGTCGTGGCGCGACGCGGGGCCCGAGGTGCGGGCGATGGTGTGCCTGGAGATCCTGTCGCGGATCAATGCGCGCACCCACGAGTTCGCCCATGCCGTCATGCACACCAGCGGCCAGGCTTTCATGATGGCTTTCCAGGCGGGCGGGCCCCACGCGCAGGACCGCGGCCTGGAGGCCGTGGCGTACGCATACGTGGAGCAGGTCCGCACCCCGGACGCCGCGGACTGGTCCAAGCCCCAGGGCAAGCGGGACCCCTTGAACCTCAGCAAGCAGTTCACCGCCGTCCCCCGCGGCATCTCGCTGCTGATCGGCTGCAACACCTTCCCGACCTGGAACGGCTACCCGGGCCTGTTCGCCTCCCTGGCAACGGGGAACGCGGTGCTGGTCAAGCCGCACCCCCGCGCGGTGCTGCCGCTGGCGCTGACCGTCGCGGTCGCCCGCGACGTGCTCGCGGAGGCGGGTTTTGACCCCAACCTGGTCGCGCTGGCCGCTGAGCGGTCCGGTGAGGGCCTGGCCAAGACGCTGGCCGTGCGGCCGGAGGTCAGGGTCATCGACTACACCGGCTCGACCGCCTTCGGCGACTGGCTGGAGACCAACGCCCGCCAGGCGGTGGTGCACACCGAGAAGGCCGGTGTGAACACGGTCGTCATCGACTCCACCGACGACTACAAGGGCATGCTGGGCAATCTGGCCTTCTCGCTCTCGCTCTACAGCGGCCAGATGTGCACCACACCGCAGAACCTGCTGATCCCGCGCGAGGGCATCGGCACGGACGCCGGCCACAAGTCGTACGACGAGGTCGTCACCGACCTGGCGGGCGCGGTGCAGGGCCTGCTCGGCGACGACGCCCGAGCAAATGCTCTCCTGGGCGCGATCGTCAACCCGCAAGTGCGGGAGCGCATCGAGGCGGCCGGAGGGATCGGCGAGGTCGCCCTGGCGTCGCGTACCGTGCAGCACCCGGAGTTCCCGGGGGCCACCGTCCGTACGCCGGTGATCGTCAAGCTGGACGGTGCCAAGCCGGACGACGAGGCCGCCTACCTCTCGGAGTGCTTCGGGCCGGTGTCCTTCGCGGTGGCCATGGACTCGACGAGCGATGCGGTGGAGCTGCTGCGCCGTACCGTCCGGGACAAGGGCGCCATGACCGTGGGTGCCTACACGACGTCGCCCGAGGTCGAGCAGCAGATCGAGCAGGCCTGCCTGGAGGAGTGCGCCCAGCTCTCGTTGAACCTGACGGGCGGGGTCTATGTGAACCAGACCGCCGCCTTCTCGGACTTCCACGGCTCGGGTGGCAACCCGGCGGCGAACTCGGCGCTGTGCGACGGGGCGTTCGTGGCCAACCGCTTCCGCACCATCGAGGTGCGGCGCCCCGCCTAGTGCTCCCGGGGGCTCCCCGGCACCGGCGCCGGGGAGTCCTGCGGGGCGTTTCTACGGAGACTCGGGCCCGGGTTCGCCCGATGAGTCGGGCCTGGACTGGGCGGCCGGTCCCCCGGACGACTCGATGCGCGCGTGCCGGCTGA
The DNA here is from genome assembly GCF_040681345.1 of Streptomyces sp. NPDC051776. Classification (NCBI taxonomy): domain Bacteria; kingdom Bacillati; phylum Actinomycetota; class Actinomycetes; order Kitasatosporales; family Streptomycetaceae; genus Streptomyces; species Streptomyces sp. NPDC051776. The sequence continues at coordinate 118,931 of NZ_JBFAYQ010000002.1, forward strand.
CCCAGGCGTGCATCGCGATGGCGGCCGCCGCACCGGCGTTGATGGAACGGGTCGAGCCGAACTGGGCGATGGAGCACACCATCGCGGCGTGCTTCCTGGCCTCCTCGCTCAGACCCGGGCCCTCCTGCCCGAAGAGGAGCAGGCAGCGGCGCGGCAGTTGCGTGGTCTCCAGGGGGACGGCACCGGGGAGGTTGTCGATGCCGATGACCGGCAGGCCCTCAGCAGCCGCCCAGGCGGTCAGCCCCGCAGTGTCCGGGTGATGGCGTACATGCTGGTACCGGTCCGTGACCATGGCGCCCCGGCGGTTCCAGCGTCGCCGCCCCACGATGTGGACCTCTTTCGCCAGGAACGCGTTGGCGGTGCGGACGACGGAGCCGATGTTGAAGTCGTGGCCCCAGTTCTCCACGGCCACGTGGAAGTCGTGTCGGCGGGTGTCGAGGTCGCGGACGATCGCCTCGCGCCTCCAGTAGCGGTAGCGATCGACGACATTGCGGCGGTCGCCGTGCTCGAGCAGTTCGGGATCGTACTGGGCGCCCTCCGGCCACGGCAGGGGATGAGGGCCGACGCCGACCTCCGCCGCGGTGTAGCCGTCGTCGTACTGGGCGACCACGGCGACCCCGTCACCGGCACCGCTCGGACCGCTCGGCCCGCCCGGATCTTGGGGACCGCCCGAATCTTGGGGGCCGCCCGAATCTTGGGGGCCGCCCGGGCCGTTGGGACCGCCCGGAACCCCGGGATCTTTCGGACCGCCGGGACTGACGGCGCTGTTCACACGGCTCATGCTGCTCACCCGACGAGGGTACGGTCGGGCGCCGCGGTGTCGCTGCCCACTGTTGCCCGGTCGCGGGCGAGGGGCCGGATCGCGCGGAGCCGCGTTGCCAAGCCACCCAGGAGGAGCAGGAAGCCCGTCGGCAGGAAGACCGAGTCGGCGGCGATCATCGCCAGGGAGAAGAACGGCAGCCCCAGCGCGACCGCGAAGACCGCGTGTTCGAGCATCATCACGGCGAGCAGCGCGTTCTTGACGCGGCGGTTCATCAGCGTGAACGGGAAGGCCACCTGCACGATCACCGTGCCGTAGGTGATGGCCATCACCAGCACGCCGCTGCTGCTCATCAGGTCGGAGATCGCCGGCCAGGGTGAGAAGTAGTCCAGATTGACCGGATAGTAGGCCGCGGTTCCGTCCTGCCAACGAGAGCCCTGGATCTTGTACCAGCCCGCGGTCGCGTAGATCAGGCACACCTCGGCGATGATCACGAGCAGGGCGCCGTTGTGCACCAGATTGGCGATGGCGTCCAGGACCGTACGTGCCTCCCGCAGGGCGGGCGACCCGTCCGGCGCGTACCGGCGGACCGTCCACCACAGGGCATGGACGAACCAGAGCCCCCAGAAGATCAGCGCCCACCCCAGGCTCACCAGGTCCAGCACCGTGATCCCGGCGAGGACAACTCCGGTGAGGGACCACAGGAGGATGCCGGCCACGTCCCGCCCGGGGTCGTCCTCCTCCTCCGCCCTGCGCGCCCGGCGGCGCGCATCCAGGGACCACACCTGGCCGCATCGCGTGACCACGAGATAGATCGCCATGAGGTGGATGACGTTGTCGCCGCCGTCGCCCATGAAAATGCTGCGGTTCTGCAGCGACAGGACCCCGACCATGAAGAGCACCGACATGGTGCGGGTGCGCCAGCCGAGCAGAAGAAGGGCGCTCGCCGCGATGGAGAAGAGATAAACGAACTCGAACCAAAGACGCCCGTCCGACCACAGGAGCGCGGTGAACGCATGGTTCCCGCTGATCATCTGGCGGGCCAGCGTCCAGCTCCACGGCCCATCGGGCCCGTACATCTCGTGCCGGTGCGGCCACTCACGGATCAGGAAGAAAAGCCAGGTGAAGGAGAAGCCGATCCGGATCACGGCGGTCTGGTACGGGCCGAGCGCGCTCCCGGTGACCTGGGCGATGCCGCGCGCGAGCCGGCGCTCGGCGCGGCGGACGGCGGAGGCGGGGGAGACGGCGGTGGAAGTCGGCATCACGGTCTGTCGGCTCCCTCGGGCAGATCCGCCGCGGTGACCGCCCACCACGGGAGGACGCGGTGCACGGACCGGGTGTCGATCTTCTCGTCGCTCCAGGGGGGCGGTGCGACGGGGGTGGTGGCCGAGCGGACCTGCACCCGCTCGATGCGGCCATCGACCCCGGGACCGATGCGGTCCAGGACGATGCGGCGTATGTACTGCTCGGAGAGCTGGCCGCGCAACCCGTTCGGCCGGTTCTTGGCGTCGTGCGAGCCGGAGAAGAAGTCCCAGGCGCGACGCAGCTCGTTCTGCTGCGTGTGGCTCGGCAGGAGGTGATGGCGTATGGCGTCGCCATCCTGGGCGGACAGATCGGTCCAGTCGGTGGTCGCGATCCGGCCGTCCGCCGTACGGACCTCGACGCGAGCCTGAACCGCAACGTTCTGCTGGAGTGGATTGGGAGCGAACAGTTTCCAGTTCTGCTCGAACTCCGGATAGACGTACGCGTCGATCGCCGCGCCGTGCCGCTTGGTGATCGTGTTCGACGGGGCAACGTGCAGAAAGACCATCGCGATGTGCACGGCGGCGGCGACAGCGACCACGGCGAGCGCCACCGCGACCACTATTCGCGAGGGAAGCGACAGCGCCGCGACACCCCCTGGTGCCGCCGTCCCGTCCTCGTCCCGCTCCATACCGCCCTCCCACGTCCCCGGACCTCCGGGGAACGGTACTCAGCGCGGGCCACCCGGCACAGCGCTCGTGGAGTTATCCACAGCCTTGACACCCTACGATGCGCCACAGCACCATTGAACCGAACGATCGGTCGGTCGGTGGAGCGGATGTCCGGACGGATGCCGGGCTCGTCGATGGAGAGGGGCACCTGGTGACAACGGTGGTCGAGCCCGGGAGCGCGGGTGCTCATGAAGCTGCCTTCGACGCCGCGGTGGCGGCCGAGGAGCGGATCGAGCCGCGCGACTGGATGCCGGACGCGTACCGCGCGACGCTCGTGCGGCAGATGGCCCAGCACGCCCACTCCGAGATCATCGGCATGCAGCCCGAGGCCAACTGGATCACGCGCGCGCCCTCGCTGCGACGCAAGGCGATCCTCATGGCCAAGGTGCAGGACGAGGCGGGCCACGGGCTGTATCTCTACAGCGCCGCGGAGACCCTCGGAACCAGCCGGCAGGAACTGCTGGACAAGCTGCACTCCGGCCGCCAGAAGTACTCGTCGATCTTCAATTACCCGACGCTGACCTGGGCCGACGTCGGAGCCATCGGCTGGCTCGTGGACGGCGCCGCGATCACCAACCAGGTGCCGCTGTGCCGCTGCTCCTACGGGCCCTACGCCCGGGCGATGATCCGGATCTGCAAGGAGGAGTCCTTCCACCAGCGACAGGGGTACGAGCTGCTGCTCACCCTCAGCCGGGGCACGGAAGCCCAGCAGGCGATGGCGCAGGACGCGGTGAACCGGTGGTGGTGGCCGTCGCTGATGATGTTCGGCCCGCCCGACGACGAGTCGTCGCATTCCGCCCAGTCCATGTCCTGGAAGATCAAGCGGCACTCCAACGACGAACTGCGGCAGCGCTTCGTCGACATCTGCGTCCCTCAGGCCGAGATCCTCGGCCTGACACTCCCCGACCCGGACCTGACGTGGAACGAGGACCGGGGGCACTACGACTTCGGGGCGATCGACTGGGACGAGTTCCGCGAGGTGCTCAAGGGCAACGGGCCCTGCAACGAGCAGCGGATCACGCAGCGCCGCAAGGCGCACGAGGAAGGCGCATGGGTGCGCGAGGCGGCGGCGGCCTACGCCGCCAAGCACGGGGAGGGAAAGGCATGAGCGGGACCAACGGGGCGGCCGACTGGCCGCTGTGGGAGGTGTTCGTGCGCAGCCGCCGCGGTCTGTCGCACACCCACGCCGGAAGCCTCCACGCGCCGGACGCCGAGATGGCCCTGCGGAACGCCCGTGACCTCTACACGCGCAGGTCGGAGGGCGTCTCCATCTGGGTGGTCCCGTCCTCGGCGATCACCGCGTCCTCCCCCGACGAGAAGGACCCGTTCTTCGAGCCGGCGGGTGACAAGCCCTACCGGCACCCGACCTTCTACGACATTCCGGAAGGGGTGAAGCACCTGTGACGGCCGCACTCGCCCTGGGCGACGACGCCCTGGTGCTCTCCCACCGGCTGGGGGAGTGGGCCGGACACGCTCCGCAGCTCGAGGAGGACGTCGCGCTCGCAAACATTGCTCTGGACCTTCTCGGCCAGGCCCGCGTGCTGCTGTCCATGGCGGGCGACGAGGACGAACTGGCGTATCTCCGCGAGGAGCGCGAGTTCCGCAACGTCCAGTTCGTGGAACAGCCGAACGGCGACTTCGCGCACACCATCGCCCGCCAGTTGTACTTCTCGACCTACCAGGAGCTGCTGTACCGGCAACTGGCGGACGGGGACGGCCCGTTCGCGCCGCTCGCCCGCAAGGCGGTCAAGGAGGTCGCGTACCACCGGGACCACGCCGAGCACTGGACGCTGCGCCTGGGCGACGGCACCGAGGAGAGCCACGGCCGTATGCAGCGCGGCATGGACGCCCTGTGGCGGTTCACCGGCGAGCTCTTCGAGCCCGTCGAGGGCGTGGAGGCCGACCTGGAGGCGATGCTCCACACATGGCTGGCGTCCGTGACGTCCGTGGTGGAGCGCGCCACTCTCACCCTGCCCAGCGGGCCGCAGACCGGGGCGTGGACGGCGGGGGCGGGCCGGGAGGGCCTGCACACCGAACCGTTCGGACGGATGCTCGCCGAGATGCAGCACCTCCACCGCAGCCACCCGGGAGCATCGTGGTGACCGGCCGTACGGCGTTGGGCGACACCGAGGCGCGCGGGAGGGCTCCCGGTGTCACCGCCTCGCGCGCGACTGCACCCGGAGACACAGCGGGAGGGACCACCCACGAGCTGACCCCGCTCGAGGTGCAGCTCCGCGAACTGGCCGGGTCGGTACCCGACCCCGAGCTGCCCGTGGTCACCCTCGAGGAGCTGGGTGTGCTGCGCGGTCTGCAGGTCCTGGGCCCCGGCCGCGTCGAGGTCGAGTTGACCCCGACGTACACAGGCTGCCCGGCGATCGAGTCCATGTCGGCCGACATCGAGCGGGTGTTGCACGACCACGGCATCCCGGAGGTCACGGTCCGCACGGTCCTCTCCCCTCCCTGGACCACCGACGCGATCAGCGCCGAAGGGCGGCGCAAGCTCGAGGAGTCCGGCATCGCACCACCGCGCCCCACCCATGACCGCGGGCCGGTCATGGTGGATCTCTCGGTCCGCTGCCCGCACTGCGGATCCACCGACACCACGGTGCTGAGCCGCTTCTCCTCTACCGCGTGCAAGGCGCTGCGCCGCTGCGAGTCGTGCCGCGAACCGTTCGACCACTTCAAGGAGTTGTAGATGGCCCGCCCCGCGACCGAGTTGGATCCCCCCGCCCCGGCCGCACGCCACGGCGGGTTCCATCCGCTGGACGTGGCGGCGGTGGACCGGCTCACCGATGACTCGGTCACCGTCACCTTCGCGGTCCCGCCCGAGCTGCGCGAGACGTACCGCTTCACTCCGGGGCAGCATCTCGCGCTGCGCCGGGCGGGAGGCGGCGCGGAGATCCGCCGTACCTACTCCATCTGCGGACCGGCCCTGGATCCGGACGGTCCGGCAACGCTGCGGGTGGGCGTACGGCTCGTCGAGGGCGGGGAGTTCTCGACGTTCGCGCTCAAGGAACTGGCCGTGGGCGACAGCGTGGACGTCATGGCACCGGCCGGCCGCTTCGTCCTGGAGCCGCGTCCGGGGCACTACGTCGCTGTGGTCGGCGGCAGCGGCATCACGCCGGTCCTGTCGATCGCCTCGACCCTGCTGGCCCGCGAGCCCGGCGCCCGCTTCTGCCTGATCCGCAGTGACCGCACCGTTGCGTCGACGATGTTTCTCGAAGAGGTCGCGGACCTCAAGGACCGGTATCCCGACCGCCTTCAGCTTGTCCATGTGCTCTCCCGCGAGGAGCAGCAGGCGGGACTGCCGTCCGGGCGGCTGGACGAGGAGCGTCTCACCGGACTGATCCGCGCGCTGCTGCCGGTCGAGGCGGTCGACGGCTGGTTCCTGTGCGGGCCCTACGGGTTGGTGCAGGGTGCTGAGCGCGCGCTGCGCGATCTCGGGGTACCGCGCAAGAGAGTCCATCAGGAGATCTTCCATGTGGACGAGGGCGCGTCCGCCGCGCCCAGGCGCCCCGCGGCCCCCTCGCACGCCGCGGTGACGGCGACACTGGACGGCCGCTCCGGGACATGGCCCGTGGAGGACGGCGAATCCCTGCTCGAGGCGGTGCTGCGCAACCGCGCCGACGCGCCCTACGCCTGCAAGGGCGGGGTGTGCGGTACCTGCCGGGCGTTCCTGGTCTCGGGCGAGGTGCGCATGGACCGGAACTTCGCGCTGGAGGCGGAGGAGGTGGAAGCGGGCTATGTGCTGGCCTGCCAGTCCCACCCGGCCACCGAGCAGGTGGAGCTGGACTTCGACCGCTGACCCGGCTCCGCGTGTCGGCCCGGAGCCTCCGACGGTGAGGATCTCTCCGGCGCTCGTGGAGAACCTGATCCGTCCGGTGCCGGTGGCACCATTCCCTATTCCTGAAACCTGTTCTACCTTGACGCCTCGTCAGAAGCGTGTGCCGGGCGTGCGGGAGGACGGGCAGTGGACTTCACCTTCACCGAGGAGCAGCAGGCGGCCGTCGAGGCGGCAAAGGCCGTCTTCTCCGGGGTCGCTCCGGACGGCGTACCGAGCCCGGCCCTGACACCCGGCGCGGTAGCCGACGACTTCGACCGTCCGCTGTGGCAGGCCCTTGGCCGCTCCGATCTGTTGAGCCTCGTCCTCGATCCCCGCCATGGCGGGGCCGGTCTGGACCCCATCGCACTCTGTCTCGTTCTGCGCGAATCGGCACGGGTTCTGGCTCGCGTCCCGCTGCTGGAGACGGGTGCCGCAGCGCTCGCGCTGCGGAGGTACGCCCCCGCGGAGCTGTGCGACGACCTGCTCCCGCTGGTGGGCCGCGGCGAACTCGTCCTGACCGTCGCCTCCAACGGTCGCACCGGCCACGACGGGGCCGAACTCGCGGTCGACGCAGTCCCGGACGGCAGCCACGGGGAGCAAGGGGCGGACGGCGCGGGATGGACCCTGGACGGGGTGCAGACGGCTGTGCCCTGGGCCCAGTCGGCCGACCTGCTGGTGGTCCCCGCACGGATCGGCAGTGGTCGCACGGTCCTCGCGCTCGTCCCCCCTCTGCACGACGGGGTCACGCTGGCCGACCAGGTGTCCACCAGCGGCGAGCGCTACGCCGAGGTCCGGCTGGACGGCGTACGGCTTGCGGACCGCGATGTGCTCACTGCCGGGGGAGCCTGGGAGTGGCTGCACGACCTCCTCGTCACGGGGACCTGCGCCCTTGCCCTCGGCCTCGGAGAGGGCGTGCTCGGCATGACCGGCGAATACACCGGAAAGCGCGAACAGTTCGGGCATCCGGTGGCCACGTTCCAGGCGGTCGCCGTCCAAGCCGCCGACCGGTACATCGATCTGCGGGCGATGGAGGCCACGCTCTGGCAGGCCGCATGGCGGCTATCCGTGCATCAGGGCTCCACCGCGACCACGGGTGCGCTTCCGGTGGCCGCGGACGTCGCCGTCGCCAAGATCTGGGCCTCGGAAGGGGTACGCCGGGTGGTGCAGACTGCGCAACACCTGCACGGCGGCTTCGGGGCGGATGTGGACTACCCGCTGCACCGCTACCACGCATGGGCCAAGCAGCTCGAGTTGTCCCTCGGCCCGGCCGCCGCGCATGAGGAGGCGCTCGGCGATCTGCTCGCCGCCCATCCGCTCGGCTGACGCTCCGGCGGATGTTGTCACAGGGCAACTGGGCAACTGGGCAGGGACAACTCGGGCGGCCTGTCGCTCGGTTCACGGATCGCCCGGCCCGCGCTCGCCCGCCCGACGCGGCGGGCTCGGGCACGTGCCGAGAGCCGGATTGGTCACCGGCGTCGTACGGATCCGAGCAACCGAGTATCCGGGACGCACTCCGGAGAGATCCGGGACGGATCCGAGACGGCAGGGCAACCCGCCGCGGCGGCACCCGAACAGTCCGATCGGGCGGGAATCCGTCCCGGAAGCCGGGACCGGGACCGAGAAACCCCGGAGAGACCCGGCTCGGGGAGGCCGACCCGTGGAGGGACCCGACTCGGGGAGGAGGTTCAGAGGACGAACGCCTGGTCGCCACCGTCGGCGACCAACGGGCGCCCGGCGGCCTCCCAGGCGAGCATGCCGCCGTCCACATTCACCGCGTCCATGCCCTGCGCCAGCAGATACTGGGCCACCTGTGCCGACCGGCCCCCGACCCTGCACACCACATGCACCCGGCGGCCGTCGGAGGCGGCCGCCGTCAACTCGCCGAACCGTGCCACCAGCTCGCTCATCGGCAGGTGAAGTGCCCCTTCGGCATGACCGGCCGCCCACTCGTCGGCCTCCCGGACATCCAGCAGGAGACCGTCGGACGGAACCGCCACGGCGTCCACCGTCGGGAGCTGGGCGAAGTGCATGGTCAGCCTCTCAGTCTCATCGTCGAGCGGCCTCGATCCTGGGGAGCCGCCCCGGCCGGCGGCACCAGCCGCGCCGCCCCGAACGCTACCCAACGAGCGACGCCAGGTGGGCCTCACGCTCGGCGACCTGCGCCAGCAGCTGTTCGGCGATCTCTTCCAGCAGTCGGTCCGGATCGTCGGGCGCCATTTTGAGCATGGCTCCAATCGCGCTGGCCTCCAGTTCGGCGGCGACTGCGGCCAGCATTTCCTTGCGGTCGGCCAGCCACTCCAGCCGGGCGTAGAGCTCCTCGCTCCGGCTCAGCGGGCTCTCCTCGCGCGACGGGCCGGCCGCCCACTCCTCGGCCAGGTCGCGCAGCGCCGCCTCGTCCCCGAGGCCGTACGCCTCGTTGACCCGCACGATGAACGCACTGCGGCGTTCCTGCTCCGCCTCGTCCCGCGCCAGGTCCGGATGCGCCTGGCGGACCAGCTCGCGGTAGATCCGGCGGGCCTCCTCGCTCGGGCGGACACGCTGCGGCGGGCGCACCGGGCGCTCGTTGAGCATGGCGGTCGCCTCGGGTGACAAGCCCTCCGAATCGATCCAGCCGTGGAAGAGCTCCTCCACACGCGGCATCGGCAGCACCAGGCCGCGCGCCTCCTTCGCCTTCCGGATGTCCTCGGGATCCCCGGTCCGGGCAGCGACGGCCTCGGCGATCTGCGCGTCCAGCTCGTCGAGCCGCGAGTACATCGGCCCCAGGCGCTGGTGGTGGAGCCGCGAGAAGTTCTCCACCTCGACCCGGAAGGTCTCCACGGCGATCTCGAACTCGATCAGGGCCTGCTCGGCAGCGCGGACGGCTTGCTCGAGGCGGGCTTCCGGCCGCGTGCCGTCCGCCGGCTCCGTCCGCTCCGCCCCTTCCCGCTGGGTTCCGGCCTGCTCGGATCCCGGGTTCGTTTCGGCTTCCGGATTCGTCACCCGGCCAGCCTACGGGCATTGTGGCGGTGCTCCCCCGCCCGACCGCCGCATCGCCCGGAAACAGGCCCTGGTGTCCCCGGAACAAGCCCCGGGGTTCCGGAAACAAGCCCTCGTGTCCCGGGAACAGCCCGTTCTCTCCGGGGCTCGCCGTCCGTACCTCGGGTCACCTCCGCCCCCGGTCACCTCCGCTTCGCGTTCACCTCCCCCTCCGGTTCACTCCCGCCTCGGGTCCACCTCCCCCTCGGGTCCACCTCCTCGGAGCCTGTCCTTCCCGCGCCTCTCAGCAAGCTCACGCCCCCGGAACGGTCCTCCCCCTCTGGAGCGAATCTGCCCGTCACCCGGCTCCCGACCGACCCTCGCGCCGGGCGCCCGCAGGCCTGGGCGCCCTGCCCCTGTCCCGCAGTCCTGTGGCCCGCGCCCCTGTCCCCATTCCAGTGGCGCCGGGCCCTGCTCGCGGTCCCGTGGCTCCCCGGACCCCATCGGGGCCGGGGCCACGGGACAGAGGGTCCCGCCCGCAGTGGCCGGCCTCAGACGCCAAGCTCGGCCGCTGTCCTGCCGCTCCGTATCGCGGCCACGAGCTCCCGGTGGTCCGCTTCCGTACGGTCCGCATAGACCACCGCGAAATCCGCGATGGCCTCGTCAAGCTTGTCCCCCTTGCCGCAGTAGCCCGCGATCAGCCGCGGATCCGCGCTGTGCGAGTGCCCGCGCGCGAGCAGCGCGCCGGTCATGCGCCCGTAGTCGTCGACCTGGTCCGCGGTCAGCTCGGTCGGGTCGACGCTGCCCTTGCGGTTCCGGAACTGCCGCACCTGGTACGGCCGCCCGTCGACGCTCGTCCAGCCCAGCAGGATGTCACTGACCACCTGCATGACCTTCTGTCCCAGCACGACCCGGCGCCCTTCGTGAGGTGCCTCCGGCGCGTCGAAGCCCGCCTTCGCCAGATACGGCAGCAGAGCCGAGGCCCGGCTCTCCTTCACCTGCAGCACCAGCGGCTCGCCGCGGTGGTCCATCAGCAGCACCACGTAGGACCGCAGGCCCACACTGCCCGTGCCGACGACGCGAAAGGCCACGTCCTGCACCTCGTACCGCGCGAGAAGCGGCAGCAGGTCGTCCGGGATCGTCTCCAGATAGCCCGCCAGCGATGTGGCCACCGAGGCAGCCTCGGCGTCGGGCACGCTGCGGAGCACCGGCGGCGCGTCCGTGAAGCGTCGCCGCGGGATGCCGCCGCGCTCCCCGTCATCCTCGGGCACGGGCTCCGTCGCCTTCGACGCGAACCGATCGCTGGTGTTGCGCCGGGCCTTCTCCGCGACGCGCTCCAGGGTGCCGGCCAGGTCGTGCGCATCCGTGTGCGAGACGAGTTCCTCGTCCGCGATCGCGTTCCACGCCTCCATCACGGGGAGCTTCGCCAGCAGTCGCATCGTCCGCCGGTAGGCGCCCGCAGCGTCGTAGGCGGCCTTGCGGCAGGCGTCCTCGTCCGCCCCGGCCTCACGGCCAGCCAACACGAGCGAGGCCGCGAGCCGCTTCAGATCCCATTCCCAAGGACCGTGGACCGTCTCGTCGAAGTCGTTGATGTCGATGACGAGGCTGCCCAACACATCGCCGTAGAGCCCGAAGTTGGCCGCGTGGGCATCCCCGCAGATCTGCGCGCCGATACCCGTGACGGGCGTGCCCGCGAGGTCGTACGCCATCAGACCGGCCGCGCCCCTGTAGAAGGCGAAGGGCGACTCGGCCATCCGGCCCACCCGAATCGGCGTGAGCTCCGGCAGTCTGCCGGCGTTGGACTCCTCGACCGCCGTCACCGCGTCCGGACGGCCCGCGTCCTGCGGCAGTTCCGCATGCTCGGATCGGTGGACCCGGCCCCGCAGGGCCTTTCCACGCTGCTTCGGCGCGAGCGGGTCCCCGGACCAGCGTGCGAACCCCGAAACCCACGGAGCCCGCTCGCCGGCAGCAGCCTCAACAGCAGCCGATGGCCTGCCTTCCCTCACCATGCCCAGCCTCCCCCGCAACGCCCCACCACGACTGGCCATGACCGTACCCCCGGGCCCCAAACGCCGCATGCCCTGTGGATAACTCCTGTGAGGCGCCACGCAACGCACACGATCCGCACACGCGCCACGCGCGAACGGGCACAGTCCAGGCGCCGGGCCCACGCCCCGGGTCGGGCGGCGAGGCAGACACCCGCGCGCTGATCACTCCGCGCCGCACCTACGACTCCGACCGCGTGTCCTCCGGAGCCCCTCGAACGCGGGGCCGTCCTCCCCCGCCCCGGGCCTACCCCCGGAAGCTCTCCGGGCACGGACCAGCGTCCGGCAAGTACTGCTCGGCCCACCGGCCGAGCTCCTTCAGCCCGGGTTCGAGCGCCCTCCCCGCCTCGGTCAGCCGGTAGGCGACCCGCAGTGGCGGTCCCTCGTCCACTTCGCGCACCACGAGGCCCGCGGCCCCCAGCTCGCTCAGCCGGTCCGAGAGCATGCGCTCGCTGATCCCCGGGATGGCCCTCCTCAGCTCCGCGAAGTGCACGGCCCGCTGCATCAGCACGGACACGATCGGCCCGGTCCAGCGCTTTCCGAGCAGGCCGAAGACCCGGGTGATGCCGGCATCGACTTCCCTGCACTCCCGCTCGCCGCGTCCCCCGCAACCCTCCACGCCACCGTCCATACCCTCCAGGGTACTGCGCCCACCTCCGCTACTATAGAAAAGTAAGCGACTGTGCTAGTAATAGCTACTTCACGGAATCCAACCAAGATTCCCGAAGCCGGAGGCTCGCCATGCCCACGCTCCTTCACCTCGACTCGTCGGCCTTCCCGCAGGGCGGCTCCGCCTCCCGCGACGTCGCGGCCACCTTCCGCACGGCCTGGGAGGAACAGCACCCCGGGGGCAAGGTCATCTACCGCGACCTCGCCGCCGACCCGCTTCCCCATCTGGACGCCGATGGGATCTCCGCGGCCTTCTCCGATCCCTCGGAGCACACCCCTGAGCAGCGGGCGGCGTTCGCCCTGCGCACCACCCTCGCCGAGGAGCTGGAGGAGGCCGACGCCGTCCTCATCGGTGCGCCGATGTACAACTTCACGATCCCGTCGACCCTCAAGGCGTGGCTGGACCAGGTGATCGTGATGGGCCGGACTGCCGGCGCCTCCCCGTCCGCCGCGGGCACGCCCGTCACCGTGGTCGCCAGCCGGGGCGGCGCGTACGGCCCGGGAACTCCGCGCGAGGACTTCGAGTTCGTGCAGACCTACCTGGAGAAGGCGCTGAACGGCATGCTCGGCCTCGAGGTCGACTTCATCGTTCCGGAGCTGACCCTGGCCCGGTCGAACCCGGCGATGGCGGACCTGATCGACCTCTCCGACGCCTCGCGCGCCAAGGCCCACACAAATGCGGCGGAGAGGGCAAAGGCCCTCGCCGCCCGTCTGGCCGCCTGAACAGGCGAGCGCCGGGAACACCCGGGGCCCCGCGGCAGGCGCCCACGGCGCTCGCGTCGCAGACCGCTTCACGGAAGCCCCCGAGACCGGTCCTGCGGCGCCGCGCCCAAGACCGGCCTGGGGCGCCGGGCCCGGGACCTACCCCCCGAGCCCGGCGTCCCGTGCCAGCAGCGCGGCCTGCACCCGGTTCTCGCAGTCGAGCTTCGCCAGGATCCGGCTCACGTACGTCTTGACCGTCGCCTCGCTCATCCGGATCCGCTCACCCGCGTCCGCGTTGGACAACCCTTCGCCCAGCAGCGCCAGCACTTCGAGCTCCCGCGCGGTCAGCGCCTCGAGCCGCCGCCGCGCCTCCTCGCCCCGCCTCGCGGCCCGGCCCGAGGCGAGCGAGTCCACCACATGCCGCGTGGCCCCGGGCGAGAGGTACGCGTCCCCGCCCGCCGCCGCCCGTACGGCGCTGATCAGTTCGGCCGGTGCCGAGTCCTTCAGCAGGAAGCCGGCGCCGCCGCTGCTCAACGCCCGCAGTACGTTCTCCCGCTCGCCGAACGTCGTGAGTACGAGCGCCCGGACCCCTGGGGCGACCCGGCTCAGCTCCGCGAGCGCAGAGAGCCCGTCCATCACCGGCATCTGGATGTCGAGAAGGGCCACGTCGACCGTGTGGGCGCGGGCCAGCTCGAGCGCGTCCCGGCCGTTGGCCGCCTCCGCGACCACGTCGATGTCGTCGGCCGAGGTGAGGATCATCCTGATGCCCGCCCGGATGAGCGGTTCGTCATCCGCGACCAGGACGCGGATCACTGCTCTCCACCCGTGATCACTGCTCTCCACCCGTTTCCCACCCGTCGGAGCCGGCCCACTGCCGACGGGATCTGCTCACCGGCCATCTAGATCTTGGCCACATACGACCGTTTCTGGGTCAGCTTTCCGTCCCGGAAGCAGAAGCGGAAGACCGGTTCGGTGTTCGGATCGTCCGAAAGCTCGGTGGACATCAGGGTCATGCAGGTCGCGCCCTTGGGGCGGGCCGGGCCCTGGTTGCCCAGACCGCCGGTCATGAGGGCGCTGCCCTCGGGGAGCTTGTCCCGTACCTCGGCCTCCGGCTCGCCGACCTTGACCGACCGGTAGAGCTCGGGCTCGATCATGCCGGCGTCGGCCTCCTTCACAACGGCGACCGTCCCCCACAACGCGAGCCCGCCCAGGGCCACCACGATGAACGCGAGGACCCCGCATCCCATCACCACAGCCCCGTAGCTCCGGTTCCCTGGCATCGCGACCGTCCCGTCGAGGAATGTCCCAACGGGGTAGGGGTCGCCACCGGTCCGGATCGCCCCGCCCTCCGGCCAGAAGTCGACGCCACCGTCTCCGTACGGGGTGACGGCGGCCGGAGCCGTGCCCCTGTGGGCCGCCTCCCCGTCCCCGGCGGTGCCGGACTGCGGCGCTTCGACCGGCCCCGGACGCGGCGCATCACCGCGACCGCGGCCTCCGCCGTCGGGCCCGTACGGCAGCACACCGGCCACCCGGAAACCGCCGTCCGGTGTCGGCCCCGCGTGCACCATGCCGCCGATCAGCCGGGCCCGTTCGCTCAGCCCGACGAGGCCCTGACCACCGCCCACCGCCACACCGTTCCGCGCAGCGTCCGCACCGGACGCGGGGACGGGCACCGGCCCATTGGCCACCTCCACGACGAGGGAGTCCGGCTCGTACCGCAGCGCGACCGTGATGCGCGATCCCGAGGCGTACTTGTGCGCGTTGGTCAGGCCTTCCTGCGCTATGCGGTACGCCGCATGGTCGGCCGCCGGCGCCAACGGCAGTGGCTCGCCCGACACCTGCAGGCCGACTTCGGCGCCGGCCGCGCGCGAGGACTCGACGAGCCCCGCGATGCCCGAGGCAGCCCGAGAGGCGGGCTGTGCGCCCTCCACAAGAGGGGGCGCCTCCGTGCCGTCCCTGAGGATGCCGACCACCTCGCGCAGTTCGTGCATCGCGGCCACCGATGCGCTCCGCAGCACCCCAACGGCCTCGCGCTGCCGATCGGTCAGCTCCGGGTCCACCTCCAGTGCGCCCGTGTGCACGGCGATCAGGGCGAGTTGATGGCCGAGGCTGTCGTGCATGTCCTGCGCGATGCGCTGCCGCTCGCGCATCCGCGCCTGCCCGGCGATCATCGCGCGCTCGCGGAGAAGCTGGGCGTTGTGCTGCTGGAGCGTGTGGAGCAGCCTGCGGCGCTGCCTCCAGTAGCGGCTCGCCAGGCCCGGGACGATCGTCGTGGCCAGGAATATGACGGTCGAGAAGATCCCCGTCGCCAACGGCGGGAGATAGTCGGATTCGGAGTACATGCTGATCGCCACGTGCAGCACCAGGGCCGCGCTGAACGCGCCGATCGCCCTGCCCCTCGCGGCGATCCCGCGCCCCGCCGACCACCCGGACGCGATCAGCAGGGGCATGAAGCCGCTGAGCAGGCCCGAGGCCGCGCCGGTGAACACGAGCACGCTCGCCGGCAGGATGCGGCGCAGCGGCGACAGAAGCCCCACCGTCACCGCGGTCGCGGCGACCCCGAGCAGATCACTGCCCTCGAGGGCCTGCAGTGCTGCCGCGAACAGCGCCAGGACCAGGGCCAGGACGATTTCGCCGAAGATCCGCCGCGCCGGCCACTCCGCCGGTACGACCAGGCGGTTCCACACGGCGCGCACCTTCTCGCTCCCCTTCACGCGGCACACGGTAGGCAGGACCCGCCGTTCTGCACACTCCCCTTCGTCGCAGTCGGTTGCGACGAAAGTCGTACAGAGGGACAGGGAAATCCGTCGTGGCCGCCCGTGCACACGGCGGGGACCCGAGGGGCGTACGGGTACGCACGACACCGCCGCACTCTCATCCGCCTACCGGAGGCGCAACCCAGCTGCCGGACCCGGCTCTCGACGCGGGGGCGCGGGAGGCGGGGAGGCGCGGGGCCCATTGGTGAATCGTTCCGCCTGAGTGCCGTTGAAGAACCGGCCCACACAGCTTTACCCTTTGATTACCTGCAGCATCCTGGTGTGCGGTGGGAGGCGGTACGGGTGGCCCGGCCCCCTGATCTGGACATCGCCCCGCTGCCGATAGGCAAGGACGACGCGCTGACGCTTCACCTGAGCGGAGAACTCAGCGTATGGACCATGCCTACGCTGCGCGATGAGGTCGTCCACCGCTGCAGGAACGGCAACCGTCGCCTCCGCCTCGACCTGTCCGGCGTGAGCGTCTGTGAGGTGGCGACACTGTACGGCCTCATCGGCCTCATGCACGGGGTGCACGCCGCCCGGGGCTACATGTGCCTGATCGCGCTCAGCGACGCCGTGATGCAGGCCATGACACGCAGCGGACTCGACCCCAGGGTGCTCCTGTGGGACCTGTTCAGGGACAGCCGGCAGGTGCGCAGCTGACGCCCCCGAGCACCGCACGACCGATCCGCTCACCGCACTCCGTCAATTCCCGGGACGTCCCGCGGTGTTCGGCGTACGCCGAGAGCCTCGAGAGCAATCGGGCAGCCGTTGCGGCCGGTTGCTCCCCCGCCGACAGGGCGACTTCTCGTACCGCTGAGGACCAATCGACAGGCGCCGCGCTCCGCGCAGATCAGTTGCCTGTTGGACCCAGGTGGTTCGAGTCACTTCTCCTACAGCGCGTCGATCTCGGCGATCAGCGCCTCGATGCGGGCCCTGATCTCGTCACGGATCGGGCGGACGGAGTCGACGCCCTTGCCCGCGGGGTCCTCCAACTTCCAGTCCAGGTACTTCTTGCCCGGGAAGACCGGGCACGCGTCGCCACAGCCCATGGTGATGACGTAGTCCGACGCCTGAACTGCCCCGTCGGTCAGCGCCTTGGGCTTCTGGTCGCCGATGTCGATGCCGACCTCCCGCATGGCCTCGACCGCAGCGGGGTTGACCCGGTCGGCGGGAAGGGAGCCGGCGGAGCGGACCTCGACGCGATCGCCCGCCAGGCGGCTGAGGAAGCCGGCGGCCATCTGCGAGCGCCCCGCGTTGTGGACGCAGACGAAGAGCACGGACACAGAGCGGGTAAGGGGCATCAGTTCTTCCATCATCGGTGGATCTGAAATGACCGCCCGGACCGGCCGGGCTGGCATCAGCGTCAACTGATGTGACAGTATCAGTCCATGCTGACGTCAGTCGAGACTGAACTGATCCGGGTTCTGGCGGACCCTCTCAGATTGCAGATCGTGACCCTGCTTGCGCACGAGACGCTCTGCACCACGCACCTGGTGGAGGAGACCGGCGCACGGCAGACCAACCTGTCCAACCATCTGAAGGTGCTGCGTGAGGCCGGGGTGGTGGAGACCGAGCCGTGCGGCCGGTTCACCTACTACAAGCTACGGCCCGAGGTTATCGACACCCTTGCGGGCTCCTTCGCCACGCTCGCTGAGACCTCCCGCGCAACGCTGAACGCCGACAAGAAGAAGTCCTGTTAGTGACCAGCACCGAATCCACCACCACCGCGCCATCCGCTCCGGATGGCGCGGCTGTTGTCGCCAAGCTCTCCACTCTCGACCGCTTCCTGGCCGTATGGATCCTGCTGGCGATGGCGGCGGGTCTGGGGCTGGGACGCCTGGTTCCCGGCCTCGATGACGCGCTGGCCGCGGTCGAGACCGGTGGCATCTCGCTGCCGATCGCTCTCGGGCTTCTGATCATGATGTATCCGGTGCTCGCCAAGGTCCGTTACGACCGTTTCGACTCGGTGACCGGCGACCTCAAGCTGATGCTCTCCTCGCTGGTGATCAACTGGCTCGTGGGCCCTGCGGTGATGTTCGCACTGGCCTGGACCTTCCTGCCGGACGTACCGGAGTACCGCACCGGACTGATCATCGTGGGCCTGGCCCGCTGCATCGCCATGGTCATCATCTGGAACGACCTGGCCTGCGGTGACCGCGAGGCCGCCGCTGTCCTGGTGGCCCTGAACTCGGTCTTCCAGGTTCTCGCCTTCGGTGTCCTGGGCTGGTTCTACCTGGAGCTTCTGCCCGGCTGGCTCGGCCTGGGCGGAGGCGAGCACTTGGACATCTCGATGTGGAAGATCGCGCTGAACGTCGTCATCTTCCTCGGCATCCCGCTGCTGGGCGGGTTCCTGACCCGCCGCCTGGGCGAGAAGAAGGTGGGCCGTGAGGAACAGAACTTCCTGCCGAAGATCGGCCCGTTCGCCCTGTACGGCCTGCTCTTCACGATCGTCATCCTCTTCGCACTGCAGGGGAAGACGATCACCTCGCAGCCGCTGGATGTCGCCCGTATCGCACTGCCGCTGCTGGTGTACTTCGGGCTGATGTGGTTCGGCACCTTCGCCCTGGGCAAGGTCATCGGCCTGGCCTACGACCGCACCGCGACACTGGCGTTCACAGCGGCCGGCAACAACTTCGAGCTCGCCATCGCGGTGGCCATCGCCACCTTCGGCGTCACCTCCGGCCAGGCCCTCTCCGGCGTCGTCGGCCCGCTCATCGAGGTGCCCGTCCTGGTCGCACTGGTCTACGTCTCCCTGGCCTGGCGCACGAAGTTCAACAACCTCAACTCAGCTGCGGCCGTGAAGGACTCCGCGTAAACGGCCTGTGGCATCGCAAGGCCGGCGAGCGTCTCACGACCTCCGTGGCATACGTCCGCCGGCCGTCGCCGTCACGTGTGGAACTCGTTCTTCCTGTTCATACCAGCGGCCACGTGCTGCACGGTCCGACCGAGGTGCTCAGCCGCCGGGGCGGTGGCGAGGAGCCGGCCCATGGCAGCGAGCACCGACGGCTCGACCCGGTAGTAGACCCACGTGCCACGCCGCTCGGAGGTCAGCAGCCCGGCCTCTTTGAGCTTCTTCAGGTGGTGGGACACCGTGGGCTGTGAGACTCCGACGTCGGAGATGTCGCACACGCACGCCTCCCCGCCCTCGTGCGAGGCAACCGCGGAGAAGAGGCGGAGGCGGACGGGGTCGCCGAGTGCCTTGAACATCCGCGATGCCGTCTCGGCTTCTTCGGCCGTCATTGCCCGCTCGGTCAGGGGCGGGCAGCACGGTGCCACACTCTGGCCATCGGCAGGCTCGAGCAGCGGCAGCACCCTGGCGTTCGACATACATCTACGTTGACACACATCGAACCAAGCTGGGGAGGTGGAAGCCTTACTGCTCAGCGGCGGGCGATGCCGCGGCTCAGGCTCCGTGCCACGCGAGCAGCATCCCGGCCCACCCCGCGCAGGGAGTTCGACGACAGACTGCGCTGCCGTTCCAGCCCCACGAACGCCAGCCGGGGGTCGGCCAGGGAGATCCCGTTCCGGTGTCCGGGGTTTCCGGAGGCGTCCAACGGCGAGCCCGGCCTGGCCGCCACCGATCACAGCAACGTCGATGTGCTCCATCCGGCACCCCTTAGATTCGATGAATGTCTATGTTGACGCACATCGAATCAGCTGGGATGCTGAACGGGCAAGACATCGACAGATCTCGAATCAGGGAGCTCGGGTGATGTTCACGGCCCAGTGACGAGCGCATGCTGGGCGCAGGCGCTCCGCCTTCGCCCCGAGCCTTCGCTCGCATCGCCGGCATCCGCAGCCGAGCTCCCGCCCGCACAGGAAGAGGCCCACGCCATGAAGACCCGCAGCGCCCATCCCGTCGTCGTGATCGGTGCCGGCCCGGTCGGCCTGGCAGCCGCCGCCCACCTCATCGACCAGGGCATCGAGCCCCTGGTCCTGGAGGCCGGGCAGACAGCCGGCGCCACAGTGCGCGAGTGGTCGCACGTGCGGCTGTTCTCCCCCTGGGGAGAGCTGACCGACCCCGCGGCCGAGAAGCTCCTGGCTCCCAGCGGCTGGACCGCCCCAACGAAGGAGAGGTATCCGTCCGGTGGGGAGTGGGCCGAGCAGTATCTGCAGCCGCTGGCCGACGTGATGGGAAGCAAGGTGCGCTACGGCGCCCGGGTCAGCGGCGTCTCGCGCACCGGGCGTGACCGGGTCGTCGACGCCGACCGTGAAGGCCAGCCGTTCGTCGTTCACATCAGCACCGCCGACGGCGGCGAGGAGCGCGTCCTGGCCAGCGCGGTGATCGATGCCTCCGGCACCTGGACCATCCCGAGTCCCGCCGGCGGCAGCGGCCTGCCGGCCCTGGGCGAGCGCGCGGCAGCCGACCGCATCACCTACCGCGTCCCCGACCTCAAGGACCCCACCGTCCGCACCCGCCACGCCGGCAAGCGCACGGCCGTGATCGGCTCCGGCGCCTCGGCCTTCACGGCCCTGGCCTACCTCGCCGACCTTGCCACGTCCGACAACGGTGCCGGCACCAAGGCACTGTGGATTTTGCGTCGCGGCATCTCGGGCTCCACCTTCGGTGGCGGCGAAGCCGACCAGTTGCCCGCTCGCGGGGCACTGGGCCTCGCGGCGAAGGCCGCCGTCGAGGCGGGCCACGCCGATGCGGTCACCGGGTTCCGTACCGAGGCCATCGAGCGCGACGGGGAGGGCCGTCTGGTGCTGGTGGCCGATGACGGACGCCGCCTGGAGCCGGTGGACGAGGTCATCGTCCTGACCGGCTTCCGACCGGATCTCTCATTCCTGTCCGAGATCCGCCTCGGCCTCGACGAGCGTCTCCAGGCAGCGATCGATCTCGCTCCGCTGATCGACCCCAACCAGCACTCCTGCGGCACCGTCCACCCCCACGGGCATCGCGAGCTGTCCCACCCGGAGGACGGCGTCTACCTGGTCGGCATGAAGTCCTACGGCCGGGCTCCGACATTCCTGGCCATGACCGGCTACGAGCAGGTCCGCTCCGTGGCTGCCGCGATCGCCGGCGACATCGAAGCCGCCGACCGCGTCGAACTCACCCTTCCCGAGACCGGCGTGTGTGGAGGGGCCGGACTCTTCGACACCCCCGAGGCAGAGCAGGCCGGCCAGGGAGGCTGTTGCGCGGCGCCGGAGCCACAGCCGGTCCGGCTCGGCGCCGCCACGAGTGCTGCGCAGGCCCCGACCGAGGAGGCTGCTACCGGCGGCTGCTGCCGCTCGTGACCAGGCTCGACACCCGAAGCAGAAGGGCCGCGACCGGAACGGGAGACAGGTCGCGGCCCCGCACTGCTCTGCCGGCCCTGTGCGCCACCCAGATCACCAGCTGGGGCATCGTCTACTACGCCTTCCCCGTACTGAATCCGCGGATCACCGCGGCAACAGGGTGGTCCGCGGGAGCGACGACGGCCGCCTTTTCCCTCGCGCTGGCGGTCTCCGGGCTCGCGGGCATACGCGTCGGCCGTGTTCTCGATCACCGCGGCCCGCGCACCGTCATGACCGTCGGGTCGATACTGGGCAGCCTGAGCCTGCTCATGGTCGCGGCCGCCCCCAACCTCTTTGTTTTCTACGCCGGTTGGACTCTGGCCGGGCTCGCCATGGCGTCCACCTTCTACCAACCCGCCTTCGCCGCCCTCACCCGCTGGTGGGCACCGGACCACATCCGCGCACTGACCATCGTCACCCTCGCCGGCGGCCTGGCCTCCACCGTCTTCGCCCCGCTCACCGCCGCACTCGCGGACCACCTCTCCTGGCGAGCCACCTACGCGGTTCTGGCCGGGATCCTCGCCCTGGTCACCGTGCCCGCCCACGCGCTCGCGCTGAAGGCCCCCTGGCCCCAGGCTCCGCCCGCCTCCACGCCCGGCCCCCGCGGTGCGGCAGTTGTGGCGCGCAGCCACCCTTTCCTGATGCTCGCCGCGGCCTTCACCCTCTCCGCGTTCGCCCTGTACGCCGTCGTGGTCGCTCTCGTGCCCCTCCTGCTCGAACGCGGCTACTCCACGAGCCAGGCCGCCTGGGCCCTCGGACTCGGCGGCGCGGGACAGACACTGGGCCGCACCCTGTACGCCACGCTCGCCCGCCACACCGGCGTGACGACGCGGACCGTTGCCCTGATCGTCCTCGGCGGCGTCACCACGGCCGCCCTCGCGCTCATCCCCGGCCCGTACGTCCTGCTGATCGCCCTGTCCGTTGCCGCCGGGGCCGTCCGCGGCAACCTGACCCTCCTCCAGGCCACCGCCGTCACCGACCGCTGGGGCACCGCCCAGTACGGCCGTCTCTCCGGCATCCTCGCCGCCCCCGGCATGACCGCCGCAGCGCTCGCGCCGTTCGCCGGCGCAGCACTCTCCGGCCCCCTGGGCGGCTACCCGGCACTCTTCCTCACCTTGGCCGGCCTTTCAGTGGTGGCGGCAGGACTCGCCGTCGGCAGCCACACCAGGCCGTGACGCGCGACGGTTTTCCTCATCGCGCCGCACCCGCCGCCGCAGGAATGCGAGGGGTTATCGGGCAACTACTCGGCACCTCGCGGTGTGGGCTGCCATGGCCGACCCACAAGTCCCCTACCAGGCGCGAGAACTTCTCACCGCACTCTCGCAGTTGGCGCTCTTCTGCGACGGTGAGGGGCTGCACGTCAATGCCTGGGTCCGGCTGATGCGCGAAGGGATCGAACGCTTCATCGCCGCCGGCGGCCCCACCACGGGCGAGGCTCCCGGGGGTAACTATCGCTGCCGCCTGCTGAGGCTCAGCGAAATCTTGCTGGGCGAGGTGTGCGTTACCGGACGATCCACCCGCCTCTCTCCGCAACAGTGTCGAGCACTGCAACGGCTACGCGAAGAACCCTTGGCCGAAAGCATCGAGTTCGGGCTCCCGCGGCCTCCGCGGGGTCGCCCCCAGACCATCCCCCTCGCCTACCAACTCGCGCACGCCAACCGCCGCAAGATCAAAAACTGGCTGGACACGCTGGCCCTCGGCGGCGAACGACCACGCCGCCGCACCCACCACCGCCGCAGGACCAAGCCCCTGGGCACCTGGACCCCCACCGGCCATCTGACACCAGCCGCCCAACCACGCCCCAGCTGTCACAGAACATCAACTACACAGCAGGGCCGGGACGGTGAGATGCCTCACCGTCCCGGCCCTGCTGCACTCGGCCCCTGGCTTCGCGTCGAGACAGGACTCAGAACAACGAGAAACGGGTCCCACCAGGACCGCCGTCCTTGGTGAGGACCCGTTTCGTCGGTACCTCATGGTGCGCGAGGGGGGAGTTGAACCCCCACGCCCTTTCGGGCACTGGAACCTGAATCCAGCGCGTCTGCCTATTCCGCCACCCGCGCATGGGTGTTGCCGTCAGGCTTTCCCACATTCCCTGGAGCAATTCGCCCGCGGCGCGTGGGCGCGCCTTCCGACATCCAGAAGGTTAGCACGCTGGCAGGGGTGGATTCACACGCCTATTCCCAGGCCTCATGGGGCGCGTAACTGCAGGCCCCGCGGGGCGCGCGCCCGTGGTGCCGCGCGCCCCGAGGGCCCGGGCACCGTCACGGTTGCGGGACACTGTTCCGGGGATGGCCTCTACCATCCGGTGTGGCCCACCAGGATCGGACCTGTGAGGGGCGACACTCGACGGCGGGGGCAGGAAGTGGAACCACTCGTGTTTGCCGCTCGTGGATACGATCAGTAAGCAGTACCAGGACGATTTCGACGAGCCCAGCAGGGAAGGAGGTGCCCGGTGGGAGTACTGAAGCGCTTCGAGCAGCGTCTCGAGGGTCTCGTGAACGGCACCTTCGCCAAGGTGTTCAAGTCCGAGGTGCAGCCCGTCGAGATCGCGGGAGCACTCCAGCGGGAGTGCGACAACAACGCGACCATCTGGAACCGCGACCGGACCGTGGTTCCCAACGACTTCATCGTCGAGCTGAGCGCGCCCGATCACGAGCGCCTGAGCCCGTACTCGGGCCAGCTCGGCGACGAGCTCGCCGGCATGGTGCGTGACTACGCGAAACAGCAGCGCTACACCTTCATGGGCCCGATCAAGGTGCACCTGGAGAAGGCGGACGACCTCGACACCGGCCTGTACCGCGTTCGCAGCCGCACGCTCGCCTCCAGCGAGTCCCAGAGCCACCAACAGGGCCGGCGACCCGCCGCCGCCCCCTACGGCGGCCGCTCCGTGCAGCCCGCCGGAGCCCCGCCGATGCCCTCCGCGCCGCCGCAGGGGACACGGACCGGCGGACCCGCACCCGTGACCCGGCTGCCCGGCGCGGGCCCCATGCCGGGTTCGCAGACCCGCCGCTGGATCGAGATCAACGGCACCCGCCACCAGATTTCCCGTCCGACCATGGTGCTCGGCCGCAGCACCGAGGCCGATGTGCGGATCGACGACCCGGGCGTCTCCCGCCGACACTGCGAGATCCGGACCGGTACGCCCTCCACGATCCAGGATCTGGGTTCCACCAACGGCATCGTGGTGGACGGACAGCACACGACCCGCGCTACGCTCCGCGACGGCTCGCGGATCGTCGTGGGCAGCACCACCATCGTTTTCCGGCAAGCCGAAGGGTGAAGCGGGGGCAATGTCAGAGCTGACCCTGACGGTCATGCGGCTGGGCTTTCTCGCCGTACTGTGGCTGTTCGTCATCGTGGCCGTACAGGTCATCCGCAGCGATCTGTTCGGCACGCGCGTGACCCAGCGCGCGGCCCGGCGTGCCGAGGGGCAGGCCCGGCCGTCCGGCGGGCGGCAGCAGCCGCCACAGCAGCGCGCCCCGTCCGGCGGTCGCAGCAGCGGCCGCCAGCGCCGCGGGGCGCCGACCAAGCTCGTGGTGTCCGAGGGCAGCCTCACCGGCACCACGGTGGCCCTCCAGGGCCAGACCATCACCCTCGGCCGGGCACACGACTCGACGATCGTGCTGGACGACGACTACGCCTCCAGCAGGCATGCCAGGATCTACCCGGATCGTGACGGCCAATGGATCGTGGAGGATCTCGGGTCCACCAATGGCACGTATCTCGACCGGACCCGACTCACCACCCCGACCCCGATTCCGCTGGACGCGCCGATTCGTATCGGCAAGACCGTTATCGAGCTGCGGAAGTAGTACGAGAATGAGCGAGCGGAGCGAGCGAGCCCCGGCCGCGTCGGCATCTCTGCCGACGGGCGGCGCGGCAGACGTGAGCGCGCTCCCGACCGGAGGGTGGGCACCGTGCGGATGTACCCCGAGCCGACCGGCGAGGTGCGCATGAGTCTGTCACTGCGCTTCGCCGCCGGATCGCACAAAGGCATGATCCGCGAGGGCAATGAGGACTCCGGCTACGCCGGCCCGCGCCTTCTCGCCATCGCCGACGGCATGGGCGGCCAGGCCGCCGGTGAGGTCGCCAGCTCCGAGGTGATCTCCACCCTCGTCCAGCTCGACGACGACGTTCCCGGCTCCGACATCCTCACCTCCCTCGGTACGGCCGTGCAGCGCGCCAACGACCAGTTGCGCGTCATGGTCGACGAGGACCCCCAGCTCGAGGGCATGGGCACCACGCTCACCGCCCTGCTGTGGACAGGTCAGCGCCTGGGCCTGGTCCACGTCGGCGACTCCCGCGCGTACCTCCTGCGCGACGGCGTCCTCACCCAGATCACCCAGGACCACACCTGGGTGCAGCGGCTCGTGGACGAGGGGCGGATCACCGAGGAGGAGGCCACCACCCATCCGCAGCGGTCCCTGCTGATGCGGGCGCTCGGCAGCGGCGAACACGTGGAGCCCGATCTCTCCATCCGCGAGGTCCGGGCCGGGGACCGCTACCTCATCTGCTCCGACGGCCTCTCGGGCGTCGTGAGCCACCAGACCCTCGAGGACACCCTGGCCGGCTACCAGGGCCCGCACGAGACGGTGCAGGAGCTCATCCAACTCGCGCTGCGCGGCGGCGGCCCCGACAACATCACGTGCATCGTCGCGGACGTCCTCGACGTCGACGACAGCGACACCCTCGCCGGGCAGCTCAACGACACTCCGGTCGTCGTCGGCGCGGTGGCGGAGAATCCGCACCACCTCAACGACAACGGCGCCATGCAGACCCCGGCCGGCCGCGCTGCGGGCCTCGGCCGCGGCGTACCGCAGCAGGGCCCCGGTGCTGCCGCGGGCGGCTTCGGCCCGCCCGGCAGCGGCGACCCCGGGATCGCGGGCCTCGGCGACGGCGGGTACGGGGCGTACACCGACGAGGACTTCATCAAACCCGGCCGTCGCGGCAAGTGGCTCAAGCGGTCCATGATCATCACGCTTGCCCTGGGCCTCCTCGTCGCGGCCGGATACGGCGGCTACCGCTGGACGCAGACCCAGTACTACGTCGGCGCCAAGGGCCGGCACCTCGCGCTCTACCAGGGCATCAGCCAGGATCTGGCCTGGATCAGCCTCAACGAGGTGCACAAGGACCACCCCGAGATCGAACTCAAGTACCTCCCCGCCTACCAGCGGAAGCAGGTCGAGGAGACGATCGCGGTGGGCAGCCTCGGCCAGGCCGAGGACAAGGTCGCCGACCTCGGCAAGCAGGCCGGTGCCTGCAAGAAGCGCGCCGAACAGGCCCGGGCGGCCAAGGAGCAGGCCGAGCAGCGCGAGAAGGCCGAGGACCAGCAGTCCAAGCCCGGCCAGCAGCAGGGCGAGGCCGGCGGTGCCCAGGGCGGTGCCCCCGCCACCCGCGCCGAGACCCCGAGCACGAACGCCGGCCCGACTCCGACACCCGGCCCCACGCTGTCGGAGGAAGAGAAGCAGCTGGCCAAGCAGTGCGACAGCACGCAGTAGGAGCAGGGGGGCCATCCGAGCCATGAGCAGCAGCAACACCACGACAATCAGCTCCGTGGGAGCGCCGAGCAGGCGGAACACCGAACTCGCCCTGCTCGTCTTCGCCGTGCTGATCCCGGTCTTCGCCTACGCCAACGTCGGCCTGGCGAAGGGCGGCAGCATCCCCACGGGCATGCTCGGCTACGGGCTCGGCCTCGGTCTCCTCGCGGGCGTCGCGCACCTGATGGTGCGCAAGTTCGCCCCGTACGCGGACCCGCTGATGCTCCCCGTCGCGACGCTGCTCAACGGCCTCGGGCTGGTGCTGATCTGGCGCCTGGACCAGGAGCCGTCGATCACCACCCCGCAGCTCGGCGGCGCGATGGCGCCCGGGCAGCTGATGTGGTCGACGCTGGGTGTGGCGCTGTTCCTCGGTGTGCTCGTGTTCCTCAAGGACCACCGGATCCTGCAGCGCTACACCTACATCTCGATGGTGGTCGCGCTGATCCTGCTGATCTCGCCGATGTTCTTCCCGGCCCGATTCGGCGCGCGCATCTGGATCACCATCCCGGGCGTCGGCTCTCTCCAGCCCGGCGAGTTCGCGAAGATCATCATCGCGGTGTTCTTCGCCGGGTACCTGATGGTGAAGCGGGACGCGCTCGCGCTCGCCAGCCGCCGCTTCATGGGCATGTACCTTCCCCGCGGCCGCGACCTCGGCCCGATCCTCGTGATCTGGGCGATCAGCCTGATGATCCTGGTCTTCGAGACCGACCTGGGCACCTCGCTGCTCTTCTTCGGCCTCTTCGTGATCATGCTGTACGTGGCCACGGAGCGCACCAGCTGGATCGTCTTCGGTCTGCTCCTCAGCGCCGCAGGCGCCTTCGCGGTCGCGTCCTTCGAAAGCCACGTCCAGAGCCGTGTGCACAACTGGCTCAACCCGCTGGAGCTGCAGGACGGCGGTGTGACCGAGACGGCCCAGGCCATGTACTCGTTCGGTTCCGGCGGCATCCTCGGTTCCGGGCTCGGCCAGGGGTATTCGCGCCTCATCGGCGGTATCGCCCCCAAGAGCGACTACATCCTGGCCACCGTGGGCGAGGAACTCGGTCTCACGGGTGTCATGGCCATCGTGGTGCTCTACGGACTCCTCATCGAGCGGGGCATCCGCACCGCCCTCGCCGCTCGCGACCCGTTCGGCAAGCTGCTGGCCGTCGGGCTCTCCGGCGCGTTCGCCCTCCAGGTCTTCGTGGTCGCGGGCGGTGTCACCGGCCTGATCCCGCTCACCGGCATGACCCTCCCCTTCCTGGCGCAGGGTGGTTCGTCGGTGATCGCCAACTGGGCGCTCATCGCGATCCTGTTGCGCATCAGCGACACCGCGCGGCGCCCGGCCCCGGCCCCGGCCCCGTCCACCGACGCCGAGATGACCCAGGTGGTCCGACCGTGAACAAGCCACTCCGCCGGGTCGCGATCTTCTGCGGCCTGCTCGTCCTCGCCCTGCTGATCCGCGTCAACTGGGTTCAGTTCGTCCAGGCCGACGAGCTCAAGAACGACCAGCACAACCGCCGGGTCGACATCGCCCGGTACAGCCAGCCGCGGGGCAACATCATCGTCGACGGCGACCCGATCACCGGTTCCAAGGAGACGGACGCCGGTGACTTCAAGTACAAGCGCACGTACAAGGACGGCCCCATGTGGGCCCCGGTCACCGGCTACGCCTCCCAGGTCTACGACGCCAACTTCCTGGAGAAGCTGAACGACGGCATACTCACCGGCGACGACGACCGCCTCTTCTTCAACCGCACCATCGACATGCTCACCGGCAAGGAGAAGACGGGCGGCGACGTCGTCACCACGCTCAACTCCAAGGCACAGAAGGCCGCTTACTCAGGTCTGAAGGGCCGTAAGGGAGCCGTCGCCGCGATCAACCCGGAGACCGGCGCGATCCTCGCCCTGGCCAGCGCGCCCAGCTACGACCCGTCGAAGATCGCCGGCATGACCGCGAAGGACGGGGAGAACTACAAGGCTCTCCTCGCCGACAAGGACAAGCCGATGACCAACCGGGCGCTGCGCGAGACCTACCCGCCCGGCTCGACCTTCAAGGTCGTCACCGCGGCCGCGGCCCTGGAGAACGGGCTCTACACGGACATCGACGAGCCGACCAAGTCGCCGCTGCCGTACAAGCTGCCGCTCAGCTCCACCATCCTGAAGAACGAGGGCAACATCCCCTGCGAGGACGCCACCCTGCGGAACGCGCTCAAGGTGTCCTGCAACACCGTGTTCGCCAAGATCGGTGACAACGTGGGCCGGGACAAGATGGTCGAGCAGGCCGAGAAGTTCGGCTTCAACAAGGAGATCTTCACCCCGACCCGTTCCAACGCCAGCGTCTACGACACCAAAATGGACCGCCCGGGCAACGCGCTCTCCTCCATCGGGCAGTTCAACACCGCGACCACCCCGCTCCAGATGGCCATGGTCGCCTCGGCCGTCGCCAACGACGGCAAGCTGATGAAGCCGTACATGGTCGACCAGCTCCGGGCGCCGAACCTCAACGTGGTCGAGCAGCACAAGCCCGAGGCGATGAGCCAGCCGCTCCAGCCGGAGAACGCCCAGAAGCTCCAGGAAATGATGGAGACCGTCGTCGAGGACGGAACCGGCACGCGGGCCCAGATCCCCGGTGTCACGGTGGGTGGCAAGACGGGTACGGCCCAGCACGGTGTGGACAACAGTGAGCTGCCTTACGCGTGGTTCATCTCATACGCGAAGACCGACAGCGGAACCCCGGTCGCCGTCGCCGTCGTGGTGGAGGACGGAAGCGCCAACCGCGACGACATCTCCGGTGGCGGCCTGGCTGCCCCGATCGCCAAGAACGTCATGGAGGCTGTCATCAACAGCGAGAAGTGAGCCCGGTCACACTCCGGGCCGGAACTGCCCATGTGACAGTACCGGTCTCGTATCAGGTGATAGGAGCTGACCGGGTCCACTACGGCGTGCCGGGTACGGTATGCCGAGCAGCACACCGCCGGACCCCACCGGTGCGTGGGAATGACGGAAGAGGGCTGGAGAAGCTATGGAAGAGCCGCGTCGCCTCGGCGGCCGGTACGAGCTGGGCTCGGTGCTCGGCCGCGGTGGCATGGCCGAGGTCTATCTCGCGCATGACACGCGTCTGGGTCGCACCGTCGCTGTGAAGACGCTCCGGGCGGACCTCGCCCGCGACCCGTCGTTCCAGGCCCGGTTCCGCCGGGAGGCCCAGTCGGCCGCCTCGCTCAACCACCCGTCGATCGTCGCTGTCTACGACACCGGCGAGGACTACGTCGACAATGTCTCCATCCCGTACATCGTGATGGAGTACGTGGACGGCTCCACCCTGCGTGAGCTGCTGCACTCCGGGAGAAAGCTGCTGCCCGAGCGGTCCCTGGAGATGACCATCGGCATCCTCCAGGCCCTGGAGTACTCCCACCGGGCCGGGATCGTGCACCGCGACATCAAGCCGGCCAACGTCATGCTGACGCGCACCGGTCAAGTCAAGGTGATGGACTTCGGCATCGCCCGCGCCATGGGCGACTCCGGCATGACAATGACGCAGACCGCGGCGGTCATCGGCACGGCCCAGTACCTCTCGCCGGAGCAGGCCAAGGGCGAGACCGTCGACGCCCGCTCCGACCTCTACTCCACGGGCTGTCTGCTGTACGAACTGCTGACGGTCCGGCCGCCCTTCGTGGGCGACTCACCCGTCGCCGTGGCGTACCAGCACGTGCGTGAGGACCCGCAGCCGCCGAGCGCATACGACCCCGAGGTCTCCCCGGCGATGGACGCGATCGTCCTCAAGGCACTGGTGAAGGACCCGGAGTACCGCTACCAGTCCGCCGACGAGATGCGCGCCGACATCGAGGCCGCGCTCGACGGACGGCAGCCGGTGGCGGCCACGGCCGCGCTGGGCGCCGTGGGCTACGGCGGCTACGGCGAGGACCAGCCGACGACGGCCCTGCGCGCGCAGGACCCGGCCGGCCAGACCTCGATGCTCCCGCCCATGCGTGAGGACGACGGCGGCTTCGGCTACGACGAGCGGCCGAACGGGCGCCGCGGCCCCCAGAAGAAGAGCAGCACGTCGACGGTCCTCCTGGTCGTCGCGGGCATACTGGTCCTGGTCGGCGCGATCTTCATCGGCAAGGAGCTGTTCGGCGGCGCCGGCGGCGCCGGTGACGTCCCTGTCCCGAACTTCATCGGTGACACACTGCAGGACGCCAAGCAGCAGGGCGACAGTGGAGGCTTCGTCGTCAAGGACGACGGCAACCCCATCCCCTGCGAGGACCAGAAGAAGAACCAGATCACCAAGCAGGACCCGGCCGCGGGCACGAAGATCTCCAAGGACGACACGGTCACGGTCACGCTGTGCTCGGGTCCCCAGCAGATCACCGTGCCGAACGTCGAGGGCGCGACCCTCGACGAGGCCACGGACGAGCTGGTCAGCAAGGGCTTCGACAGCAGCAGGATCCGTACCAAGGAAGTCGAGTCCGAGCGCACGCCCGGCATCGTGATCGAGCAGACGCCGAACGCGGGCACCAAGAAGCCCAAGACCGCGACGATCACCCTCACCGTCGCCAAGGAGAAGGAGACGGCCCTCGTCCCGGACGTCACCAACAAGCCGTTCGAGCAGGCGAAGGCACAGCTGGAGCAGCTCGACTTCAAGGTCGAGAAGGACGAGACGGAGCGCGGTGACGTCGCCGCAGGCACGGTCGTCGCACAGGATCCGGCGGGCAACACGCAGGCCGACGCGGGTTCGACCGTCACGCTGACCGTGGCCAAGGCGGCCGAGCAGTCGCAGGTGCCGCAGCTCCAGGGCCAGAAGCTCAAGGACGCCCGCAAGCTGATCGAGGAGGCCGGTCTCACGGTCGGCCAGATCTCCGGTCCGCAGGACGACAAGGCAACGGTTCTGGTGTCCACTCCCGGTGCCGGCCAGCAGGTCCCCCCGGGCACCGCCGTGAATCTCACCACCGTGGGAGGAGCAGGCGACAACGGCGGTGACAACGGCGGCTTCTTCGGCGGCCAGCAGGGCGCGGCCACCAAGGACTGACGTCCGGCGTACCCGTCCCCCTCTCCCCGTCCCCGTACGACGAAGGCCCAGGTCCCACTGGAGAGTGGGACCTGGGCCTTCCCCGTTGCTGGGCCTTCCCCCTGCCGGGCTTCCCCCGTCGCCGGGGCTTCGGGTCGCCTCCCGGGGGGCGCGTGAGCAGGGGCCTCCGTCGCTGGGATCCTTGTGGAGTCTCCCGGGCTCTTCGCGGTGACCGGGGTTCCGCCTTCCCCAGTACGTCTGGCCGGGCCTGTGCCGACTGTCCGCACGCCCGGTGTGGGGGCGGACCGCGGGATCCCGCCGCAGGGCGCACGGCCCGCTAGCGCAGCTCCTCCGGCGGGGTACGGTCCGCGTCGACCTTCTCCGTACGCTCCAGCTCCGCCCAGACGATGTACCGGTACCTCGAGGTGTAGACCGGTGTGCAGGTGGTCAGCGTGAGGTAGCGGCCCGGCTTCTTCCTGCCCGATTCCTTCGGGGTGGCGTCGAGCACATCGACGTTGTACTTCGAGGTCTCGGGCAGTGTCTCGTAGACCTTGTAGACGTACCAGGTGTCCCGCGTCTCGAAGACGACCGCGTCGCCCTTCTCGATCTTGTCGATGTTGTGGAACTTCGCGCCGTGCCCGTCGCGGTGCGCGGCGAGTGTGAAATTTCCCTTCTTCGCCCAGGGCATGGCCGCCTTCACGGGCTTGGTGTAATACCCGGCCACGCCATGGTTGAGCTCCTCGGCGTCCGTGCCCTTGGTGACCAGCACCTCGCCGTTCTTCATTGCGGGCACGTGCAGGAAGCCGATGCCGTCCTTGGTGTCCAGCTTGCCCGGCCCGCGTGCCGCCCAGCGGTCGCGCACCTCGTCGCTCTTCGCCTTGGAGTCACGGTCCGCGAGGACGTTCGTCCACCACAGCGAGTAGATGACGAAGAGGCCGAGCACCAGGCCCGTCGTGATGAGGAACTCGCCGAAGACGCTGACGGCGGCGGCGATCCGGCGTCCTGTGCGGGGGCGGCGCTGCGGTGGATGCGCCTCGGTGTCCTGTGCGTGCTGGGTCGCTGCCACCGCGTCGTGCTCCATTTCGAAGTTTCGATGTCTCTGTGCAGGTGTCGGGCCGATGGTGGGTGTCGACTCGGGCTAGCCGCCGACCAGTTCGGCGGGCTTGCCCTCGCTGCGCGGTCGCTGGTCGACCATCTTCGCCCACACGATCATCCGGTACGTGCTGGTGAACTCGGGAGTGCAGGTCGTCAGTGTGAGGTAGCGGCCGGGCTTGGTGAATCCGGACCCCTGGGGAACCGCATCGAGGACGGACACGTTCGACGGCGGGGTCTGGGGGAGGATGCTCGCCATCTCATAGGTGTAGAAGGCGTTCTTGACCTCGACGATGATCTCGTCGCCCGGCTCGAGCTTGTTGATGTAGCGGAACGGCTCGCCGTGGGTGTTGCGGTGTCCGGCGACCGCGAAGTTGCCCTTCTTCTCCCAGGGCAGCGAGGTCTTGGCGTAGTGTCCGGCCATGCCGCGGTCCAGGACCTTGTGCTTGTCGATGCCTTCGGCGATCGGGACCTTCACATCGAGCTTGGGGATGTAGAGGATCGCGAAACCCTGGCCGGGTTCGAAGGCGCCCGCGCTCTGCGCGCCCCCGGCTCCGTTGTCCCATCCCCGCTGCAGATTGTCCGCCGCCCCGCCGGCCTGCGCGTGGGCGAGCACATTCGTGTACCAGAGCTGGTACGCCACGAACAGCAGCATCAGCACGCCGATCGAGATGAACAGCTCACCGACCAGACGGCTCGCGACCACGCTGGGCGGGTCCTTGCGTGCCTTCGCCTGGCGCCTGGCCTCCATACGGGAGGTGGGGGCCGGGGTGCCCTCGACGGAGGTGCCCTCGGGGCGACTGCGGCCACGGGCCCGGTGCCCGCCGCTCCGCTTCCCCTTGGCCGCGGTCGCCTTGCGGCGTGCCGCGCGTCCCTCGCCCGGCGGTGTTCCGCCCGTCCCGCCGCTCCCGAGGCCCTCGGGGACGCGCAGCGCGACGGTTTCCTCGTCCATGCGCGGCTGGGGCAATGTGGCTCCGACGCCGCGCGTAGTGGATCCCGGGGCGGACACGGTCGGCATCGCGGCCGTGGCACCGCCGTCGTCCTGGTGTGCCGAGGCGGACTGCTGGGCGGCTTCCCGGATGGCCTGGCGCGCCGCCTGCCGGATGGCCGCGATCCGCTGGGCAGTTGCGGTTGCGTCGAGCTGCGAAGTCGCCTCGAAGGCCTGGGAGTTCGCGTACGCCTGGGAGGCCCCGTGCGCCTGGGAGGCCCCGTGCGTCCGGGAAGTCCCGTGCGTCCGGCGGGACGTGTCGGGCTCCCGCGGCCGGCGGGGCTCCTGGGCACCACTGGTCTCCCGGCCCCTGCCTCCCGCCCCGTACGAGCCACCGCTCCCGTACGCGTACGAGTCCTGCCCGGAGGCTCGGCGGGCGTCGTGCGCGGAACCGTCCCCCTCGCCGTACCCCTGTGCGGTGCCGTGCTCCTGCGAGGCGGCGTCGTCGCCCAGATACGCGTGCTCACCGCCGTAGGGCTCGTATCCGTCCTCGTAGCTGTACCCGGACGGGGGGCCGGACTCGCCGCGGTCCTGCGGGGGAATCCACGAAAAGCTCCCCTGCCCGTTCTCCATGCCCGGTATGACCCCGCCCGGCCGCTGCCCGGGCAGCGGGTCGTTCAGCGGGTCGTCGAGCCGATCGACAGCCGCCTCGAACGCGCCTGCTTCGCCGTACGGCTCTCCGTACGGCGACGCGGAGTCACGCTCGGGGCGGAGCGCGGTCACGCGCCGACCCTGCCGACCACCGGCGCGAGCCCCGCGGACCGCTCCACCGCGCCCCTGTCCCCGCACGCCACAAGCCAGTTGGCGAGCATCCGGTGGCCCCACTCCGTGAGGACCGACTCGGGATGGAACTGCACGCCCTCGACCGGAAGATCACGGTGGCGCAGGCCCATCGCGACGCCGCTCCCCGTCCATGCCGTGATCTCCAACTCGTGCGGGACGGTGTCCCGCTCGAGGGCGAGGGAGTGGTAGCGGGTCGCGGTGAAGGGCGACGGCAGCCCCTGGAAGACGCCCGCTCCTTCGTGCGTCACCTCGGAGGTCTTGCCGTGCAGCAGCTCCGGCGCCCGGTCGACCACCCCGCCGTACGCGACCGCCATCGACTGCATGCCCAGGCAGACCCCGAAGACCGGCACCCCGGTCTCCGCGCAGTGGCGCACCATGTCGATGCAGACCCCGGCCTGCTCGGGCGTCCCCGGCCCGGGGGAGAGCAGCACGCCGTCGAACCCGTCCTGTGCGTGGGCGGGTTCGACCTCGTCATTGCGCCGGACCTCGCACTCGGCCCCGAGCTGGTACAGGTACTGGACGAGGTTGAAGACAAAGCTGTCGTAGTTGTCGACGACCAGGATGCGTGCGGTGCTCATCGTGCTGCCCGGCCTCCGTTGTCGACCGTCACGTCATTGAACGGCAGCAGCGGTTCCGCCCACGGGAAGATGTACTGGAACAGCACATAGACGATCGCCAGCACGAGCACGAGCGAGATCAGCGCCCGCACCCACGTGTTCCCCGGCAGATGCCGCCAGATCCACCCGTACATGCTGTCCCTACTTGCCGATGACGGACTCGATTCCAGCACCAGAGTAAGGGGCTGCGGGGGTGCCCGGTGGCTCAGCTGCGCAATGCGTCCGGCTTGCCCTGATCGACGGGCCGGGTCGAGTCGAGGTGGGCCCAGACGATGAGGCGGTGGCTGTGGCCCCACTCGGGCTCGCAGGTGGTCAGGGTGAGATACCGGCCCGGCCCGCTGTAGGGCCCCTTCTCCGGTACGGGGTCGATGACCGCGGTGTCGGTCGGCAGCGTGCGGTACGGCTTGCGGTCGATGCGGTACGTGAACCAGGTCGTGCCGTCGTTCAGCACCACCGCGTCGCCGGGGCGCAGCTCGGGGACGTCCTTGAACGGGTCGCCATAGGTGCGGCGATGCCCGGCGACCGCGAAATTACCGCGCTCGCCGGGCCGGGCGGTCCGGGCGTAGTGGCCGAGGCCCTTCTTGAGGGTGCCGGTGGCGGTGCCTTCGAGCACGGGCTTCTTCCAGCCCGAACCGAAGCGAGGTATGTGCATGACGGCGAACGGCTCCCCGTCCTCGTACGGCTCCGGTGCGGGTGCACCGTCGTCCCCGGCCGGTTCCCGGTCGGACGCGGGGGCCGCCGACCACTGCTCCTGGAGGCGGTCGATCTCGCCCTCCATGGCGCGGTCGGCCTGGATGCCGGTCCAGAAGAGGATGTGGACGACGAAGAGCACGATCACGGTGCCCACGGTGACGCAGAGTTCGCTGAACGTCCTGATGACCAGTCGTACCGCACGTGCTGTCCGCACCGACACCGGCCGCCCCCTCGGGTCCCCTTCGGTCGCGCCTGATTCACGTAATCACGGTCCGTTGTGCTGCTGCGCGGGCCTGTCGTGCCGCGGTGACCGGTCAAGGGCTCACCGGTTCACGGGGTCACCGGTTCACGGGGTCACGGGGTTTACGGGCCTTGCGTAGCGAAGATCCACTGTGCCGGAGTAGCCGCGAAGAGTCACCGCCCTGTGCGTATCGACTTTCCAGCCGAGGCCGTACGCGTTGACGTACTGCATGTAGTTCTGGATCGTCGGCGAGTCCGAGAGGGCCTGCTCGAGGCGGTTGACGTTGCCGACGGCGGTGACCTTGTACGGCGGCGAGTAGACACGGCCCTGAAGGATCAGGGTGTTGCCGACGCAGCGGACCGCGCTGGTGGAGATCAGCCGCTGGTCCATGACCCTGATGCCCTCGGCACCGCCCTGCCACAGGGCGTTGACCACCGCTTGGAGGTCCTGCTGGTGGATGACCAGGTCGTTGGGCTGCGGCTCGGGAACACCGGGGATACGGGCGGTGGCGCCGGGGGGTGCGTCGGTGAGGGTGACCGTGACGCCTGGGCCCCGGAGCCTGGTGGTTCCCGCCTTCTCCTCCAACGCCTTCAGCCTGGCCTCCTCGGCCGCGCTGGTGCCGCTGTCGCGCTGGGCGAAACGGTCGACCTGGCCGCGGATGGCGGCGGCTTCCCGCTCGAGTTCGTGATTCTTTCTGCTGCGCTCCTGAATCAGATCGGAAAGCTTCAACATCGAGGCGTCGGTGCGCAGATTGGTGCCTTGCGCGGCATGGAAACTCATCCAGAAGATGAGCCCGGCGAGGGCGAAAACACCGACCGTCAGCAGCCGCACCGGGCGGAACCGACGAGGCCGTGCGGGCCGGTCGGCGGGGGTGTCCGCAGAATTGCTCACCGTACCCTTATCTCCTTCGACGCCGCGGAAGCACTACGCTAACTGACGCCCGTGGGGGGCACGCGCCCCCCGTCGCATACCGTCCTCCGGGACGGAAAACCAAGCATCTCTGCGCGGTCACGCAGCGCATCGACAGGAGAACCCCTCGTGCCGAAGTCACGGATCCGCAAGAAGGACGATTACACGCCCCCGCCCGCGAAACAGCAGAGCATCGACCTCGGCGGCGGCCGCCGCTGGGTGGCTCCACTGATGCTGGCCATGTTCCTGATCGGGCTGGCCTGGATCGTCGTCTTCTACGTGACCACCGGCCAACTGCCGATCGAATTCCTGGGCAACTGGAACATCGTGGTCGGCTTCGGCTTCATCGCGGCGGGGTTCGTGGTTTCCACGCAGTGGAAGTAGGGCCCTGCGACGGGACGGGGAGCCTCAGGTGAGGCGACCGGGAGCGGCGGGTGACTCGCCGGCTCCCGGTTCGTCTCTCCGCCTTGTTGTCCCCATTGCCCCCGGCCCCTTGCCTCCGTCCTTCTTTTCCCCGGCCTCTTGTCTCCGGCCTGTTGTCCCTGGCTCCTTGCCTCCGGCCTGTTGTCCACTCCCTCTTGTCCCCGTCCTCTTGTCTCGGCAGTCCGCGCCGGGGCGCGTTCTCCACGCCCTCCCCGGGGTTTGGGTCGGGCCTTCTCAGTGAACGCCGTGCCGGCGGCCGCCGGCACTGTCTGGGGACCTCATGCCCGGGCTGCCCAGGGGGTGTGGCCGGCGGGCCTGACGGGCGGGCCCCGTAGGCGCGCCCCCCGCAACTCCTCATGAACCCGTCACCAGCTCCTCCTGTGGCCCCTGCCCGGCTCCGCCGCCGACGCCGGTCAGGGGCCTCGGCACAAGCCTTGCCCCAAGGTTGCCCACAGAGTTATCCACAGGAGTTTCCACATGGGGAAAAGGTCAGACGATCTGTGGATAACCTCCGGGCCGTTGACACCGGTGTGACAGGTGGTACGTCCTACGAGGGATACGCAGCCCTCGATTTTGCAGGGAAAACGCAGGTCAGTGCGATGGCGGACACCCGTTCCCCACAGCATGCACAAGATCGGACACCCACTGTGGACAACTGAGGGTGAGGTTCCGCCTTGGGATCACTTTTCCCGCCCCGGCGTGGTTCCTGTGCGCGAACCGTGCGGACCGTGTGACGCCCGTACTCGGGTTGCCGGGCTCCGGCGCGCGTCCGGCACCGGGCTCGCGAGAGCGCGCGAGACGAGGCAAGGCTCCGGCGCCGCGGGCCGGCCTCGTACGGCATGCGTATCGGAACCCGGCCGAGGCGTCACCGGCCGCCGGCGAGGGCGGGACGCGACGATGCCGACCCGCTGCCGGACGCTGCCGAAGGGGAAGCCGGACCCTGCGACGCCGCGATGCGTTCAGGCCCGGAAACGCCGCCCGGCAGGCTTCAGCCGGTGAGCTGGAGCGTCCGCACCCACACCACGGCCACGATGGCCAGCAGCGCCGCCGCACACGTCGCCCTCTGGACCAGCGCCCGGTGCTCACGGGGCGCGTGCACCATCCCGTACGCCACCGCCGCTCCCACGACCAGGCCGCCGATATGGGCCTGCCAGGCGATGTTGGCCCAGGTGAAGGTGAAGACGAGGTTGAGCGCCAGCAGGATGATCACCGGGCGCATGTCGTAGTTCATCCGCCGCATCAGGACGGCGGTCGCCCCGAGCAGGCCGAAGACCGCGCCGGAGGCGCCCAGCGAGGGCTGGTTCTGGGCGGCCAGAAGGAACGAGAGCGCGCTGCCTCCCAGGCCGGAGAGCAGATAGAGCGCCAGGAACCGGACGCGGCCGAGAGCCGCCTCCAGCGGCGGGCCCAGCCACCACAGCGACAACATGTTGAAGGCGATGTGCATGACCTGCTGGTGCAG
This sequence comes from Streptomyces sp. NPDC051776, assembly GCF_040681345.1. Classification (NCBI taxonomy): domain Bacteria; kingdom Bacillati; phylum Actinomycetota; class Actinomycetes; order Kitasatosporales; family Streptomycetaceae; genus Streptomyces; species Streptomyces sp. NPDC051776. The sequence goes on from NZ_JBFAYQ010000002.1 coordinate 157,623, forward strand.
GAACATCGCCGTCAGCAGCCGGTACCACTGCCCCTCGGCAACGCCCACCAGCTCGACCGTCCCCGGGTCGAAGGCCCGCCCGACGAGGTCGAGCTGGTCGACGAGCCGGTCCCCCGCCGCGAGCACCGCGATCCAGACGGCGGCATTGATGCCGATAAGGATCTTGGTCACCAGGTTCGGGTTCTGCGTGACGGTCCCGCCTGCGATGGTGCGTGGACGCGTGGCGCGCACCGAGGGGCCCGTACCGGAACCGCCGCGTACGCACTCCGGGCACTGGAAGCCGACCGACGCGCTGACCATGCACTCCGGGCAGATGGGCCGCTCGCAGCGCGTGCACGTGATGCCGGTCGGGCGGTCGGGGTGGCGGTAGCAGCCCGGCGTGCCGCCCGCGGCGGCGGGGGTCTCCGGGCTTCCTGGCGCCTGATCCATCGGTTCTCGTCTCCGTCCGGGCTCATGCGGCGGTGTCCGCGCCATGCTCTTACGGCGGGCGGTGCGCGCGCGACCCCGTCACCGCGGTCCGCGCGGTACCGGGCGGGCATCCACGATGCCGGCGCGGCGGTCCGCGCACCGCACCGGCGGTACGCCCGGCGCCGCCGGTGCGGCACCCGTCGCCGGGGCCCCGCAATACGCCGCCCCGCCCGTCATACGGACGGGCGGGGCGGGAGGTTCCCGTTCCGGGTCGGCCTGCTTCCCGGTCAGCCTTCGCGGGTCTCGACGACGACCGCCTCGATGACCACGTCCTGGACCGGCCGGTCGGTGCGCGGGTTGGTGGAGGACGCCGCGATGGCGTCCACGACCTGCTGGCTCTTCGGGTCCGTGACCTCACCGAAGATGGTGTGCTTACCGGTCAGCCAGGCCGTGGGGGCGACGGTGATGAAGAACTGCGAGCCGTTGGTGCCCGGGCCGGCGTTGGCCATGGCGAGCAGGTACGGCTTGTTGAACGCGAGGTCCGGGTGGAACTCGTCGGCGAACTCGTAACCGGGACCGCCGGTGCCGTTCCCCAGCGGGTCACCGCCCTGGATCATGAAGCCGCTGATCACCCGGTGGAAGACCGTGCCGTCGTACAGCCTGTCCTGGGACCGCTTGCCGGTCGCGGGGTGCGTCCACTCGCGAGTGCCCTCGGCGAGCTCGACGAAGTTCTTGACCGTCTTGGGCGCATGGTTCGGCAGCAGCCGGATCTCGATGTCGCCTTGGTTGGTCTTCAGGGTGGCGTAGAGCTGCTCAGCCACGATCTGCCTTCCGTAGTTTTCACTGACGTTCACCGATCCTCGCACGGACCGAGTCACGACGAGTACCCGACGAACCGGCGCGCCCGTCCCGGGGGGCGTGGCGTCGTCCACGGATGCTCCCCAGCGGCGGTAGTTGATCTCCTTTCGGGGAACTTGACCCGGATGCCCCTCCGCGCATGCCGAACCAACGACAACGGGGCATGATCTCTTATCGGGTGGAAAGGCGAAAAACGTACGCCACCGAGGAGGAGGAAATTCCGTGACCCGCAATCACAGCGTGCGCGCCGCGACCGGCACCGCAAAGGAAAGCGTGCTGCACGCCGCGGAGGTGGTGGCGCCATACGCCGGTACGGCGAGGGACCAGGCCGCGCACTACGCGCACGAGGCCCGTGTACGGCTGGCGCCCAAGGTGGCCCAGGCGGCGCAGCAAGCCCGCAGCACCGCACTGGAGCAGTACGACGCCCGCCTCCAGCCGCGGCTGCAGCAAGGCGTGAAGCAGGCGCGAGGAGCGTTGCCCCCCAAGGTTGACGCCGCCGCGATCCGCACCGCCAAGCGAGCCCGCAAGGCCGCGCGTCAGGCGGCGGACTACACCGCGCCCCGTATCGGGCAGGCGATGGCAGCCACTGAGCCCGTGCGCGAGGAGGCGGTGACGCGGAGCGCCGCGGCACTGGCCGCCCTGCGCAACCATGTGACCGCCGCGGATATCGAGAGGCTGGCGCGCAAGCGCCGCCGCCGCGCCCAGGGCGGACGGGTGGCCAAGCGCTTCCTGGTCCTCGGTGCTCTGGCGGGTGGAGCCATCGCCGTGTGGAAGTGGTGGGACAAGCAGGCCAACCCCGACTGGCTGGTTGAGCCTCCGGCCGCAACCGAGCTCGGGGACCGGCAGCTCCAGTCCGTCGACGGTAGTGACGCTCTGGACCCCGAGGTGCAGGCGAAACAGGCCGAGGCGGAGGGCAAGCGCCGCGACCAGCGCTGAGGTCGGCCGTACGCGCGGTCGAGCGGGCCCTCGGCCGCACGGGCGCTTGAGCCGACCTCGACCGCACGAGTCCTTGGGCCGCCCCCCGGCCGCACGAGTCCTTGGGCCGACGCCCGCCCCCGAGCCGTCGGCGCGGGGACCACGGAACTCGTACACGGCAAGGACCCGTACGCACGGGGCTGCCCCCGGTGCACGGAACGGCCTCCGAGCGCGGACCGAAACTCATAGCGGCGAGCCAGGGAAGAAGAGCGCCCCCTCACCAGCGTTTCCACTGGTGAGGGGGCGCTCTGCGCTGTGGAGCCTAGGGGAGTCGAACCCCTGACATCTGCCATGCAAAGACAGCGCTCTACCAACTGAGCTAAGGCCCCGCGGGTGGTGGATACAGCCGTCCCGAACCGCGTCCGTCCGACTGCCGCAGACAAGAGTACCGGGTCTCCCGGAAGATCTCGCAAAGGATAAGGGGCTCCCCGTCTGCAATCACGCTCCGTAGGATGTCGCGCGAGGTTCGCAGCAGCGAAGGGGAGTCGCCATGGACGCCGCACAGCAAGAAGCCACCGCCAGAGCCCGTGAGCTGCAACGCAGCTGGTACGGCGAGCCCCTGGGGGCACTCTTCCGCAGGCTCATCGACGACCTCGGGCTCAACCAGGCACGGCTCGCCGCTGTGCTGGGGCTCTCCGCCCCGATGCTCTCGCAGCTCATGAGCGGCCAGCGCGCGAAAATCGGAAACCCCGCTGTGGTGCAGCGCGTTCAGGCCCTCCAGGAACTGGCGAGCCAGGTCGCCGACGGCAGTGTGAGCGCCGCGGAGGCGGCCAACCGGATGGACGAGATCAAGAAGACCTCCGGCGGTTCCGTGCTGAGCACCGGGTCGCAGCACACACCGAGCTCCGGGGCGCCCACCGTGCGCCGAGTCGTCCGCGAGATCCAGTCGCTGTTGCGGTCCGTCGCCGCCGCCGGCGACATCATCGAAGCCGCCGACACCCTCGCCGCCGCGCAGCCGGAACTGGCAGAGTTCCTCCGGGTGTACGGGGCCGGGCGAACCGCGGAGGCGATCGCCCACTACGAAGCGCATCAAGGCTGAGCAACGAGGGTGATACAGGCAACAAAGGGGCGGGCACGGGGCAATGGGTGAGATCTTCGCTGGCCGGTACGAGCTGATCGACCCGATCGGGCGGGGTGGTGTGGGGGCCGTCTGGCGCTCTTGGGACCACCGGCGGCGGCGCTACGTTGCGGCCAAGGTCCTGCAGCAGAGCGACGCGCACACTTTGCTCCGCTTCGTCCGCGAGCAGGCGCTGCGGATCGACCACCCCCATGTGCTGGCTCCGGCGAGCTGGGCGGCGGACGACGACAAAGTCCTGTTCACCATGGACCTGGTGAGAGGCGGCTCCCTCGCCCATCTCATCGGGGACTACGGCCCGCTGCCTCCCCGCTTCGTCTGCACCCTGCTCGATCAGCTCCTCTCCGGCCTCACGGCCGTGCACGCCCAAGGCGTGGTCCACCGGGACATCAAGCCCGCCAACATCCTTCTCGAAGCAACAGGGACGGGCCGTCCGCATCTGCGGCTCTCCGACTTCGGTATCTCCATGCGCAAGGGCGAGCCGCGACTCACCGAGACCAACTACGTGGTGGGCACGCCCGGTTACTTCGCACCCGAGCAAATGATGGGCGCCGAACCGGACTTCCCGGCCGATCTCTTCGCGGTCGGCCTCGTCACGCTGTATCTGCTCACGGGCAACAAGCCGGACTCCCAGGCCCTTGTCGAGCACTTCGTCTCGCACGGCGTGCCAGGCGCGCCCGAGGGCGTCCCCGAGCCGCTGTGGCAGGTGCTGGCGGGGCTGCTGCAGCCCGATCCGCAGGCCCGCTTCCGTACGGCCACGGGTGCGCGCAAGGCGATCACCGCGGCGGCCGAGATGCTGCCGGACAGCACGCTCGAGGAGGAAGTGGTCGAGGTATTTGACCACTTGGGCCCGCTGCCCGCCGGTTTCGGCGCCGAGGGCCCCGAGACGGGTGGTCCGGGCCATCCCGGAGCTACGGGTCCCAGTGGCGCGCACGCTGGCGGCCGAGCCGGTGCCGACGGAGCACGAGGGACCGGCGCACCGTCGATGTCCGACACCGGCAGCTTCCACCTTCCTCCGCCTGCGCGACAGCGGAACGAATACCCCGAGCAGCCGCACACCCCGCCGACGCCCACACCGACCCCGATGCCCGCTTCGGGGCCCATGGGCGCCCAGCCCCCCGCACAGGTTCCTTCTTCCGCGCATCCGTCCGTCCCCTTCCCCTCAGCGCCGCCGGACATGGCGCAGGCTCCGACCGCTGCGGTGCGCCACGATCACGCTCCTACTCGTCCATACACCGCTCACGGCTCGCAGGTTCCCGTCGCCGCGTCGCCCGCGCCGGCCGCTTCCGCAGTCACCACGCCGCGCACGGCCACCCCTCAACGCAGGCCGGGACCGCCCCCGAAGGTGGCGATCCCGGTGCTGGTCCTCGCGCTGATGTGCTTCGCGGTCGGCATCTGGGCCATGACCGCGATGTGACTACCGGCCGGGCGGCTGCCCGTACCGGGGGTCCTGCGGCGGGCCGGCCGACTGCTGCCCCGCGTGGGGCTGGCCGGGCTGCGGCTGCCCGGCCTGGTGCCACGGCGGCACAGGTGACTGCTGGTGCGGCAGAGCGGCCCCGGGCGGAAAGCCGGTCCGCTGCGCCGGCGCGCCCTCGTACGGCGAACCCCCGGCCGCAGCAGCCCCGCCGGCGCGTCGGCGCGCGACGAGCATCCACATGCCGAGGCCCACCAGCAGCACCGTGCCGGCGCCGATTCCCGCCGCCGCAATGAGGGTCAGGGTGTCGCTCTTCGCTCTCTCCGCCGCGGTCTGACCCTTCTCCGCGGCCTCCCGGTCCTCGTCCGTGAGGCCGAATCCGGCCGCTGCGGCGTCCCCGTCGTACTGCGGCCCGGGCTTCGCCTCACCGTCGATGTTCAGCCGCAGGATCAGCGGGATGCCGCCCTTGGTGAATTTCCCGACGTCCTGGTGGAGACTCACCGCCAGGTAGTACCAGCCCGCGACCTGCATCCCGTTCACCGCGGTCGTCGTGCTGAAGCGGTTGGCGTACGCGACAGGCGCCGTCGGACCGGTCGTGACGGACTTCTGCTCGCCGTTGTAGGCCATGGAGTCGTCGTCCACCCGGCCTCGCGCCGTGTTGTAGAGCTCGTACGTCAGCCCGGCGCTCGCGTAGCCGCTGTCCTGCGTCATCGCGCCGTTGGCGAGTTCCAGGCGTCCCGCGAGCTGCTGCCCCCAGTCGAGGGGGATCCGGTAGAAGCGGGTCTCGCCCGGCTGCAACCGGTCCTTCCACACGCCCTCGTCGAGCGCCGGTGCGTCGTTGAAGCCTGTGCCGCCCTCGCGGTTCCGCGCCTGCTTCAAGGGCAGGGTCGGGGAGGCTGAGGGCCAACTCGTGGGCGCGGCTGTGGAACCGGGGCTCTTCAGGCCCGGCTCCGACATGTAGCGGATCTCCAGGGGCCATTTCCCGGGGTCGGAGGTGGGATCGCTGGTCCGCTCGACGACGAAGTAGTACGCCCCTGGCTCTTGGCAGTTGCCCCCTTCCTTGATCGTTCGGGTCGCGTAGGCGGCGATCGGCCGGGGCTGCTCACCCGAGCCGAAGTTCGCGTCGCCGCTGCCGCATTCGGCGTTGTCGGTGGACTGGAGACTGGCCTTGATCCCGTCGCCGTACTTCACCGAGCCACCGGGTTTCGGCACGGCCACGGCCGAGACGAACGCGCCGGACCCCTCATCCAACGTGACGCTGTAGTAGAGCTTTTCGCCCGGCCCGATGCTGTCCTCGTAGAATCCCGGCCTGATCGGCGGCGCGTCCGCGCTGCTCTCCGTGCCGGCGACCTTCTGCGCCCCGTCCGCGTTTCGGTAGGGGGCCGGATCACCCGAACCGTCGCCCGGTGCGGCCATGGCCGGCCCTGGCACCAGCCCCACCACGCACAGCGCCGCCATCGCGGCGAGGCCCGTCCGGGCCCTGCAGCGCTGCCTCATCACGCGCCACCCCTCGTCATCGGATCAACCGGACCGCGCCTGCGTCGTACGAGCAGAAGCACCGCGACCGACACGACCGCGGCACCACCCGCCCCTGCGGCGATCACGGCGCCGGACCATCCTGCCCCGGCCGGTGCCGCGCTGTCTCCGTGCGCTGCTCCTTCGCCCTTTTCCGCCCCGCGCTTGTGGAGGACCGGTGCCTTCTGCTGGGGCCCGGTGAGTTCGTCACCGACGACGTCGACGCGGAGGACGACGCCGATCGCTGCGTTCTTGGCGATCTTCGACGCCTCGGGGCCGAGGGAGACGGCGATGTAGTAGTCGCCCGCCGAACGGACCGGGACGGCCGCCGGGGCCGATTCCCAGCGGTTCGTCCAGGCGACGGGGACGGTTCCGAGCTCGACGGACATGGGCTCGCCGTAGTAGGGATTCTGCGCCGTGAACTCTCCGCCGGGCGTGATCGGTGTCCGGCCGGGCGCGAAGGCCGCGGTATCGACGAAGGAGCGCGCGCCGCGGGTGTCCGTAAGGGTGGGCTCGTTGGCGAAGTCCGCGGAGTAGCGCAGCTGTTGGCCCCAGCCGACGTGAACCTTGTAGAAGCGGGTCTGGGCGGGGAGCACCCTGTCGCGCCAGACACCGCGTTCAAGGCGGCGGGCATCGTTGAAGCCGGTGCCGCCGCTGATGTTCTTGGGCGTCCCCGTGGGCGGGGCGGCGTCCTTGCCGGCCCTTCCGTACTCGGTCGCGGACTGTGCGGGGACGATGCCCTTCTTCAAGGCTCGTTCGCTTCCGTAGCGAAGTTCGAGGGGCCAGCGTGCCTGATCGGAACCGGAGTTGCTCGAGCGGTGTACAGAAAGCAGATAGCGGCCGGGCTCGTCGCAGCGCTGCTCGCCTTCGGCGGAGGGGACGCGGCTCACGGCCGTGGTGAGCGTCATCGCTCCTTCGTCCTGGGCGAAGCGTGCGTTCTCGCTGTCGCAGGAGGAGTTGTACTCGTTGCCGGAGGTGAGCTTGAGCTCGATCCCGTCGCCGTACGCGACCTTGACGCCGGGCTGGGGGACGGCTGTCACCGCCATGTCGGCAGTCGACGTGTCATCCAGATCGGCCGTGTACCACCGGGTCTCGCCGGGCCCGATGGTGTCCATGTACTGCCCGGGCGCGATGTCCGGCGCGTCGCTCGCCCGTGAACCGCCCGTGATCCGCTCGCCCTTGAAGCGGTAGCCGTCGGCGGAGAGCCGTGAGGCTCGCTCGAGCTGACGGGCGAGGGCATCGGCGTCGTGCGCGTCGTAGTACGAGCCGTGGCCGGCGTCGGCCATGCACTCCAGTTCGTCGCGGGCCTTGCCGCGGACCTGGAAGCCGATGGTGTCGATCCTCAGATCGACGCCCTTGCCGCCCAACTGCTCGGCGACGTCGCAGGGCCGGGGTGCGCCGCAGTTGTCCTCACCGTCCGAGATCAGCATGATCGTGCGGCGCCCGAGGGACCCGCCCGAGGGCTCCGGCAGATCGGCCTCCGCCTTTCGGAGGGACAGGCCGATCGGGGTGTCTCCCTTGGGTGTCACGTCCGCGACGGCCTGTTTGATACCGGCGCGGTCCAGCGGCTCGACGGGCCTGGCAAGCCGTGTGTCGTCACACCCCTTGGGCTTGTCTGCCCCGTATACCCGCAGCCCGGTGGGATATCGGTCGGGCAGAGAGTCCACGACCGTTCCAACCGCCTTGCGGGCGGAGGCGATACGGGTGCTGCCCGAGCCGTCCTCCTCCTTCATCGACCCCGAGGAGTCGAGCACCATGACCAAGCTGTTCCGCCCGTCCGCCGGTGCCTGCGCGCTGTCCAGGACGCCGTGCGCCACCGTCGGGGACGCTGCTGCCAGCAGCGGACTCTGGGCCAGGGCCAGCAGTGCGCCCCCCGCCAACGCCCGAGCCGTCCGGCAATGCCGTCGTGCCATGTCCTGCGTCCCCCTCACACACAACCCTGATCGCATTTGCTCATGCAAGGTATTCATTTGCTCAGGCAAACTCAAGGGGGATGGGCGTCACGGTCCGGCAACAGCGCCCGCCGCGAACCCCGCATGTTTCCGACCAGCAAGAAGCCGAACAGCACGAAGCCCCGGCCGCACCGCAGCCGGGGCCCGTCAGGACTGTTGGTGGGTCACACACCCGAACCTGCGGGCACGGAGTCGGTCGCCTCCGTCCACAGGTCCTGCTCGGCGCGATCCGCCTGGATCTGGCGGTACACGAGGAGCCCGCCGATGGCGGCCAGTGCGACCAGGAGAAGCTTCTTCACCGCGCGACCTCGTCTTTCTTTGACGTAGGGGACCTCTGCCGCCCGACTATACACACCGGCCGATACCGATCGGTGACCTGTGCCGGGCTCAACTTCCTCACGCCGCACACGAAAACGGACCCGGGGGAGATCTCCATCCGGGTCCGATCACACAGTGGGGCTAACAGGACTTGAACCTGTGGCCTCTTCCTTATCAGGGAAGCGCTCTAACCGTCTGAGCTATAGCCCCGCGCTGCACCGAAAGATTAGCGCACGTCGGGCGCAGTCCCAAAATCGGTTCCGGGGCTGCGCTACTCGTCCTCGGCGAGCGTCAGCTCGACGCCGCCGACGAATCCCGCTGAGAGGTTGTAGATAAATGCGCCGAGCGTCGCGAGCGCGGTCGCCAGCACCACATCGATCACCGCGATGATGGACGTGAACATGAGCACGCGCGGCAGCGAGAGGAACGACTGCAGGTCAAAACCGCCGCCCTCGTCGGATCCCGTCGCGTCGCTGATCGTCCCGCCCACCGTGCTGAAGACACCCATCGCGTCCATCACCAGCCACAGCACGCCCACGGCGACGATGGTGCAGATCCCCAGCGCGATGGAGAGCAGAAAGCTCACCTTCATCACCGACCACGGATCCGCCTTCGCCACCCGCAGCCGTGCCTTACGGGTCCGCGGCGTCGTGCGCACCCCAGTGCGCGGGCGGCGTACCGCCTGTCCCGGCGCGGCGCCCGGGGGCGACGGGTACGCCTGCGGCGGATGGTACGGCTGCGCACCGGCCTGGGGGTGCTGGACATGGTGAGGCTGCGGCTGGCCGGGACCGGCGGCCGTGCCACGGGCACCCTCCGTCACGGTCGCGGATCCCAAGGGCGGCTGGCCCTCAGGTCTCCGACCGCCCGCCCCGGCGCCCGTGGCTCCACTCACGATCTACTCCTCGTGCTCGTCGGCCGGGGACTCCGCGTCCTCGGCCGCCTCCGACGCGGCGCTCTCGGCTGCATCGGCCAGTTCCTCGACCTCTTCAGCCTCACGACCCGCCTCGGCGTTCCTGGCGATCCCGACGACGGCATCGCGCTTGCCCAGGTTGATCAGTTGGACACCCATCGTGTCACGGCCGGTCTCCCTGACCTCGTTGACCCGCGTACGGATCACGCCACCGCTCAGCGTGATGGCGAGGATCTCGTCGTTCTCCTCGACCACCAGAGCGCCCACCAGCGAGCCCCGGTCCTCCACGATCTTGGCGGCCTTGATACCGAGGCCACCGCGGCCCTGGACGCGGTACTCATCGACATTCGTCCGCTTCGCGTACCCGCCGTCGGTGGCGGTGAACACGAACGTACCCGGCCGGACGACATTCATCGAGAGGAGTTCGTCACCCTCGCGGAAACTCATACCCTTCACGCCCGAGGTCGCCCGCCCCATCGGGCGCAGCGCCTCGTCCGACGCCGTGAACCTGATGGACTGTGCCTTCCTGCTGATCAGGAGCAGGTCGTCGTCCGACGACACCAGTTCGGCGCCGATCAGCTCGTCCTCGCGCCCATCCTCCATCTCCCGGAGGTTGATGGCGATGACGCCGCCGGAGCGCGGGGAGTCGTAGTCCTTGAGCGGTGTCTTCTTCACCAGGCCGGACTTGGTGGCCAGCACCAGATAGGGGGCCGCCTCGTAGTCGCGGACGGCCAGGATCTCGGCGATCTGCTCGTCCGGCTGGAAGGCCAGCAGGTTGGCCACGTGCTGGCCCCGCGCATCCCGCCCCGCGTCGGGGAGTTCGTACGCCTTGGCCCGGTAGACGCGGCCCTTGTTGGTGAAGAACAGCAGCCAGTGGTGGGTGGTCGAGACGAAGAAGTGGTCGACGATGTCGTCCTGCTTGAGCTTCGTACCGCGAACGCCCTTGCCGCCGCGCTTCTGCGAACGGTAGTCCTCGGTCTTGGTCCGCTTCACATAGCCGCCGCGCGTGATGGTGACGACGATGTCCTCCTCGGCGATCAGGTCCTCGATGGACATGTCGCCCTCGAAGGGCACCAACTTGCTGCGCCGGTCGTCACCGAACTTCTCGACGATCGCAGCCAGCTCCGCGCTGACGATGCCGCGCTGGCGCTCGGGCGAAGCGAGGATCGCGTTGTACTCGTCGATCTTCGTCTGCAGCTCGTCGTGCTCCTGCACGATCTTCTGGCGCTCCAGGGCGGCCAGCCGTCGAAGCTGCATCTCGAGGATGGCGTTCGCCTGGATCTCGTCGATCTCCAGGAGGTCCATCAGGCCGCCGCGCGCCACCTCGACCGTCTCACTGCGCCGGATCAGCGCGATGACCTCGTCGATGGCGTCCAGTGCCTTGAGCAGACCGCGCAGAATGTGGGCCCGCTCCTCGGCCTTCCGCAGGCGGAACTTGGTGCGGCGGACGATGACCTCGATCTGGTGCGTCACCCAGTGGCGGATGAACGCGTCGAGCGACAGCGTGCGTGGCACACCGTCCACCAGCGCGAGCATGTTCGCGCCGAAATTGGTCTGCAGATCCGTGTGCTTGTAGAGGTTGTTGAGGACGACCTTGGCGACGGCGTCCCGCTTCAGCACGATGACGAGGCGCTGGCCCGTACGCGAGGACGTCTCGTCACGGACGTCCGCGATCCCGCCGATCTTGCCGTCCTTCACCAGGTCGGCGATCTTCTGAGCGAGGTTGTCGGGGTTCACCTGGTACGGAAGCTCGGTGACGACCAGGCACTGCCGGCCCTGGATCTCCTCGACCTCCACCACGGCGCGCATGGTGATGGAGCCGCGGCCGGTGCGGTACGCCTCTTCGATGCCCTTGCGGCCCACGACCAGGGCCCCGGTCGGGAAGTCCGGGCCCTTGATCCGCTCGACGAGCGCGTCCAGCAGCTCCTCGTGGGTGGCCTCCGGGTGCTCCAGCGCCCACTGCGCGCCGGCCGCCACCTCCCGCAGGTTGTGCGGCGGGATATTGGTGGCCATACCGACCGCGATACCGGCGGAGCCGTTGATCAGCAGGTTCGGGAAGCGGGCCGGCAGGACGGTCGGCTCCTGGTTCCGGCCGTCGTAGTTGTCCTGGAAGTCGACGGTCCCCTCATCGATGTCCCGGAGCATCTCCATGGACAGCGGAGCCATCTTGCACTCGGTGTACCGCATGGCGGCCGCCGGGTCGTTGCCCGGGGAGCCGAAGTTGCCGTTGGAGTCGACCAGCGGCATCCGCATCGACCACGACTGGGCCAGGCGCACCAAGGCGTCGTAGATGGAGGAGTCGCCGTGCGGGTGGTACGTCCCCATGACGTCGCCGACGACGCGGGCGCACTTGTAGAAGCCGCGGTCGGGGCGGTAGCCGCCGTCGTACATCGCGTAGAGCACGCGGCGGTGAACCGGCTTGAGACCGTCACGGACGTCGGGCAGCGCACGCGAGACGATGACGGACATCGCGTAGTCGAGATAGCTGCGCTGCATCTCCGTCTCGAGCCCGACGGGCTCGACGCGCATGCCCACACCCTCGACGGCGGCGGGGGTGCCTTCGGGGGTGACGGTGGTCTCGGGGATGTCAGGAGTAGGGGTGTCGTCGGCCATTGCTGGTCAACGTCCTTTCGCAGTTCGGTCCCTGGCGGCGGGCGGCGGGCCGGGGAGGAGCAGGCCGACTAGATGTCGAGGAAGCGGACGTCCTTCGCGTTGCGCTGGATGAACGAGCGCCGTGCCTCTACGTCCTCACCCATGAGCACCGAGAAGAGGTCATCGGCCTGAGCGGCGTCGTCCAGGGAGACCTGGCCGAGCACGCGGTGGTCGATGTCCATCGTGGTCACGCGCAGCTCCTCGGCGTTCATCTCACCGAGACCCTTGAAGCGCTGGATCGAGTCGTCCCTGACGCGCTTGCCGTTCTGCCGGCCGAGTTCGAGGAGCGCGTCCCGCTCGCGGTCCGAGTACGCGTACTCGAAGTCGTCACGCCCCCACTTGATTTTGTACAGCGGGGGGCGGGAGAGGAAGACGTGGCCGGCCTCCACCAGCGGTCGCATGAACCGGAAGAGGAAGGTCAGCAGCAGGGTGTTGATGTGCTGGCCGTCGACGTCGGCGTCAGCCATCAGGATGATCTTGTGGTACCGGAGCTTGTCGATGTCGAAGTCCTCGTGGACTCCGGTACCGAAGGCCGAGATGAGGGCCTGGACCTCCTGGTTCTGGAGGATCTTGTCGACGCGTGCCTTCTCGACGTTGAGGATCTTTCCGCGGATCGGGAGGATCGCCTGGTACTCGGGGTCGCGGCCGGACTTGGCGGAGCCGCCGGCGGAGTCACCCTCGACGATGAAGATCTCGCACTTCGCGGGGTCGTTGGACTGGCAGTCACTGAGCTTGCCGGGGAGCGAAGCGCTCTCCAGCAGGCCCTTGCGGCGGGTCAGGTCCCGGGCCTTGCGGGCCGCGACGCGGGCCGTGGCGGCCTGGATGCCCTTGCGGACGATGTCCGCGGCCTCGTTGGGGTTGCGGTCCAGCCAGTCCGTCAGGTGCTCGTGGACGATCTTCTGGACGAAAGTCTTCGCCTCGGTGTTGCCCAGCTTCGTCTTCGTCTGACCCTCGAACTGCGGCTCGCCCAGCTTGATCGAGATGATCGCGGTGAGGCCCTCGCGGATGTCCTCACCCGTGAGGTTGTCGTCCTTCTCCCGCAGCAGCTTCTTGTCACGCGCGTAGCGGTTGATGAGGCTGGTGAGCGCGGCGCGGAACCCCTCTTCGTGGGTACCGCCCTCATGGGTGTGGATGGTGTTGGCGAAGCTGTAGACACCCTCGCTGTACTGCGAGTTCCACTGCATCGCGACCTCGACCGAGAGCATCCGCTCCTTGTCCTCGGCCTCGATCGAGATCACCGAGGGGTGGACGAGGTCGCCCTTGCGGGAGTTGAGGTACTTCACGAAGTCGACGATGCCGCCCTCGTAGTAGTACCGGACCGAGAGCGGCTTGCCGTCCTCGTCGACGTGGTCGGGGCGCTCGTCGGTCAGCGAGATGGTGAGGCCCTTGTTGAGAAACGCCATCTCCTGGAACCGCCGGGACAGCGTCTCGAAGGAGTACTCAGTGGTTTCGAAAATGTCCGCATCGGCCCAGAAAGTAACGGAAGTTCCGGTAATCTCCACCGTTTCGTTCTTCGCCAGCGGAGCGGTCGGCACACCGAGCTTGTAGTCCTGCGTCCACCGGTGGCCGTCACGGCAGACCTCGACCGACACCTTGCTGGACAGGGCGTTGACCACCGAGACGCCCACACCGTGCAGACCGCCGGAGACGGCATAACCGCCGCCGCCGAACTTGCCGCCGGCGTGAAGCACGGTCAGCACGACCTCGACCGCCGGCTTCCCCTCGGAGGGGACGATGTCCACGGGGATACCGCGCCCGTTGTCCACGACCCGCACCCCGCCGTCGGGGAGGATCGTGACGTCGATGGTGTCGGCATGCCCAGCCAGAGCCTCGTCGACGGAGTTGTCGACGACCTCGTACACAAGGTGGTGCAAGCCCCGCTCACCCGTCGACCCGATGTACATGCCAGGTCGCTTGCGAACCGCGTCCAGGCCTTCGAGGACCGTGATCGCGCTCGCGTCGTACGACGGCTTGCCGGGGGTGGATGCGGTGTTGTTCTCGTTGAGATCGCCGGACTCGGCCACGAAGCGCCCTTTCTGGCACAGCACGAGCCGTCTCCAGGGCATACGGGAGCGGCTGCGTCGTTCGGTATGTTCCGCGATTGGGCGGGATTGCTTCCTAGTCTACCGGTAGCGTGGACATGAATGGGGGTTTGCGGGCGCCTGAGTCCGCATGTGCCGCCCTGAACCGCCATCGACCGACTCCCCATATGCGCCCCCGGGGGCCAAGAGGCTCACAGCGGCGCTCAGCGCTTCCGACTGTCAACCCTCCACTACCGTGAGGGACCCCCCGCTTCTGTGTGCTCGGTCACCCGTAGGTGTCGCCCGGCCCCTTGCTGCCGGGAGCACGCAGCCGGCCGTGGCGCTGCTGTGGTCCGCCGGGCCCCAGCACCTTGATCAACTTGACCGTGCCCTGCCCGAGATCCCCGTTCAGACGGGCGACGAGCTGCGGCGCGAGGAGGCGGAGCTGAGTCGCCCACGCCGTCGAATCGCACTGCACGGTCAGCACCCGTGCGTCCTCGTCGTACTTGATCGGCTCGCAGTGCTGCGCCACCTCGGCCCCCACGATCTGCGGCCAGCGGCCCATCACCCCGCCGACCGCGGCCGGAGTCTCCCAGCCGCGCTCGGTGATGAGGCGGTTGATCGCCGCGCCCAGAGGCAGCGGATCGCGGCCGTCGGCCCGTGCACCGGAGCGCAGCCCTCCGCGGCGGGCCTGCTTCTTCTGCTGCGCGGCGGCACCGCGAGCGCGCGCCTGTTCCTTGGCGGCCCGCAGCGCGACCCGGGCCAGATCCACACCCGACGCCTCCGGCTGTGGACGCGGCTGCGGCCTGCCGGGGTCAGCCTCTGCGTGCTCGCTCATGCGCGCTCCACCCTGCCGTCGGCGACCGTGAAGCGGGCGCCACGCAGCAGACCGGGCACGTCGTCGTCCACCGCGGCGGTGACCAGCACCTGCTCGCCAGGCGCGACGAGCTCGGCCAGCCGCTCGCGGCGCCGCTCGTCCAGCTCGGCGAAGACATCGTCCAGGACGAGAACCGGCTCACCCACCCGCCGCCCGTCCCCGGAGGAGGGCCCGTGCGCCATCGGGCTCTCGGCCCGCAACAGGTCGTACGAGGCCAGGCGCAGCGCCAGCGCGTACGACCAGGACTCACCGTGGCTCGCGTACCCCTTCGCGGGAAGCCGCCCGAGTCCCAGCAGCAGCTCGTCCCGGTGCGGCCCGACCAGGGTCACCCCGCGCTCGATCTCCTGCTTACGGGCGTCACCGAGGGCGGTGAGCAGCAGCGTGCAGAGGTCCTCGCGGTTGTTCGCGGCGGCGAGGCCCTCGCCCGCCGAACTCCGGTAATCGAGCGCCACCGGGCCCCCGCCGGGCGCCAACTGGTCGTACGCCTTGTCGGTCAGCGGCTGCAGTGCCGCGATGAGGTCCAGACGCTGGGCGAGCAGCTCTGCCCCCGCCCGCGCCAGGTGCTGGTCCCAGACGTCCAGGGTGGACAGGTCCATGGAACGGCCGCCGTGGCGGCGTGCCATGGCCGCGCTCTTGAGCAGTGTGTTGCGCTGCTTGAGGACACGCTCGTAGTCGGACCGGACCCCCGCCATCCGCGGCGAACGCGCGGTGATCAGCTCGTCGAGGAAGCGCCGGCGCTCGCCCGGATCCCCCTTGACCAGGGCGAGGTCCTCCGGGGCGAACAGGACGGCGCGGACGATGCCGAGGACGTCGCGCGGCCGGCCCGGCGACGAGCGGTTGATGCGGGCGCGGTTGGCCTTGCCCGGATTCAGCTCCAGCTCGATGAGCTGCTGCCGCTCGCCCTGCACCACCGCGGCCCTGATGACCGCGCGGTCGGCACCCATCCGCACCAGCGGGGCGTCGGAGGAGACCCGGTGACTGCTCAGGGTGGCCAGATAGCCGACCGCCTCGACGAGGTTGGTCTTGCCCTGGCCGTTGGGACCCACGAAGGCCGAAACCCCTGGCTCCAGCGGGACTTCGGTGCGGGCGTACGAGCGGAAGTCGGCGAGCGAGAGATGCGATACGTGCATGGCGTGCTGCGGCCTGCGCCGCCGGCCTCCCCTCGCTGCTCGTAGCGGCTGTTGCGTCCTACGCCTGTTCGACCGCGTGACCGCCGAACTGGTTCCGGAGCGCGGCGATCATCTTCATCTGCGGCGAGTCGTCCTGGCGGGACGAGAAGCGGGCGAACAGCGACGCGGTGATCGCGGGCAGCGGCACCGCGTGGTCGATCGCCGCCTCGACCGTCCAGCGCCCCTCGCCGGAGTCCTGGGCGAATCCGCGGAGCTTCTCGAGATGCTCGTCGTCGTCCAGGGCCTTGACGGCCAGGTCGAGCAGCCAGGAGCGGATGACCGTGCCCTCCTGCCAGCTACGGAAGACCTCGCGGACGTCGGTGACGGAACCCGCGGCCTCCAACAGCTCCCAGCCTTCGGCGAAGGCCTGCATCATGGCGTACTCGATACCGTTGTGGACCATCTTCGCGAAGTGGCCGGCACCGGCCTTGCCGGCGTGGACGGCGCCGCGGTCGCCCTCGGGCTTGAGGGCATCGAAGATCGGCTGGACCTCGGCTATGTGCTCGGGCTCACCGCCGTACATCAGCGCGTAGCCGTACTCCAGGCCCCAGACGCCGCCGGAGACTCCGCAGTCGACGAAGCCGATGCCCTTGGCGCCGAGCTGTTCGGCGTGCTTCTCGTCGTCAGTCCACCGGGAGTTGCCGCCGTCGACGACGACGTCGCCGGGCGAGAGGTGCTCGGCCAGCTCGTCGATCGTGGACTGGGTCGGCTCCCCTGCGGGGACCATGATCCAGACGACCCGCGGTGCCTCGAGCGCGTCCACAAGTTCCTTGAGGCTGTGGACATCGGCGAGGTCGGGGTTGCGGTCGTATCCGACGACGGTGTGGCCCGCGCGGCAGATCCGCTCGCGCATATTGCCGCCCATCTTGCCGAGACCGACGAGGCCGAGCTGCATCAGTGATCCTTTGTGACGTAGTGCTGGCGTTTCGTACCTTCGGTCGAGCCTACGCCCGGCCCCCGACGCTCAGCTGTGGGCTCCCCACGCTCATCCGGCGGGGAGCCCGGGGCACCCGGCCTGCTCAGCCGCTCAGCCGGACCGGCATGATCAGGTACTTGTACGCCTCGTCCGCCTCGGCATCCATCGCCGGCTTGCCGTTCAGCAGAGCGGGCTTGGTGGACGTGGTGAAGGAGAGCTGGGCGACGGGGGAGTCGATGGCGCTCAGACCCTCCAGCAGGAAGCCGGGGTTGAACGCGATCGAGATGTCGTCGCCCTCGAGTTGGGCGTCGACCCGCTCCACGGCCTGTGCATCGTCGCTCGACCCGGCCTCCAGGATGAGGACGCCCTGCTCGAAGCTCAGCCGGACCGGGGTGTTCCGCTCGGCGACCAGCGCGACGCGCTTCACGGCATCGACGAAGGGCGCGGTCTCGATCACGGCGACGGAGTTGAACTCGGTCGGGAAGAGCGTGCGGTACTTGGGCAGGTCGCCCTCGAGCAGACGGGTGGTCGTGCGGCGCCCTGCGCCCTCGAAGCCGATCAGGCCCTCGCCCGCGCCCGAGCCCGCCAGCGCGATGCTGACCGTGTCACCGCTGGTCAGCGACTTGGCAGTGTCCAGGAGCGTCTTGGCGGGCACCAGGGCGACGGCGGAGATGTCCGGCGTCTCCGGCTTCCACAGGAACTCGCGGACGGCGAAGCGGTAGCGGTCGGTCGCGGCAAGCGTGACGGTGTCGCCCTCGATCTCGATCCGTACACCCGTGAGCACCGGCAGGGTGTCGTCACGGCCGGCGGCGATGGCCACCTGGGAGGCAGCTGCGGCGAAGACCTCGCCGGGAACGGTGCCGGTGGCGGTTGGCATCTGCGGCAGCGCCGGGTACTCCTCCACAGGCAGGGTGTGGAGTGTGAATCGCGAGGAGCCGCAGACCACGGTGACCCGGACTCCCTCGGTCGAGATCTCCACAGGCCTGTTGGGAAGTGCACGGCAGATGTCTGCGAGGAGACGGCCGGAGACTAGGACGGTGCCGTCCTCCTCCACCTCCGCCTCGACGGAGACGCGGGCCGAGACCTCGTAGTCGAAGCCGGACAGGCTGAGGCTGCTGTCCTCGGCCTTCAGCAGCAGGCCCGCGAGGACGGGCACCGGCGGACGGGCCGGGAGACTGCGGGCTGCCCAGGCCACCGCCTCCGCGAGTACATCGCGCTCCACCCGGATCTTCACCGGAACCGCCTCCTGCTGTGTCTGGCTCGCCCTGCTGGCCTTCTTCGTTTTCGTCGGCACGGAGTCTCCCAGCCGAAGGCAGGGCCGATGCCGGAGACCAGTCTGACGTACGCCGCCGACAGCCGTTGCCCGTCGGGGTCAAGTCAGCGGGCCGGGTGTCGGGCGGCCCGGAGGCGAGTTGTGCACAGGCCCCGTTTCCGGACGAGTTTCCCGGTAGATCTACGTGGTCGTAGTAGTAGGCCCTGTGGATACCGTGGATAACCGCGTCGACGCAGGTCAGGGCTGATTTTTTGTCCACGGGTCCTGTGGGCGCCGCTCGTGGAAAAGTGGCTCGCGCTGTGGACGCGCGAAAGTTCTGCACACGCGGTGCACAGCCCGCGGCAGGTTCTCCCCAGTGCCATCCCCAGGAATACCCACCTTCTCCCCAGCCCAACCGACCACCTTGGTGTGACGCCTTTCACTCGCCTCGGTGAGCACGGGTGTTGAGTTGCCGAACAGTGGACAAGGGTGTGGAGAAGCTGTGGGCAACCGGTCCGACCCTGTGGGTGGGCAGTGGACAACCGGATGTGGACTCCGAGTGGTAGCCCGCCGTCCACAGTCTGTGGAACGCGGTTGACCACATTTCCACACGCGGCTGACCTCCTGTGACGGCCTACGGCGACTGTCGACTGTGGACGCGATCTGGACAAGTCGGCAGTCCCCAGGGTGTGGACGGTCGATGTGCCCGAGTGCTGTGGAGAAGGCACGTGAGCGCCGGTGGATTCGAACGGTAGGTGGTCCGGAAGCCGCGGAGACGTGACTCGGGGCGGTGCACACACGGCTCGGCCAGGGGCGAGCGGTCTCGCTCGGGAGCCGTCGCACGTACTCCAGGCAGGCCCGCTGGAACGCCGATGGGCGCTCCGCGGACATCCACGGAGCGCCCATCGGACGCGTCGTACGGCGCTCGCCGCTCGGCTCAGCCGTTCTTGATGCGGTTCGTCAGCTCGGTGACCTGGTTGTAGATGGAGCGCCGCTCCGCCATGAGCGCACGGATCTTGCGGTCCGCGTGCATGACGGTCGTGTGGTCGCGGCCGCCGAACTGCGCGCCGATCTTCGGCAGCGACAGATCGGTCAGCTCGCGGCACAGGTACATGGCGATCTGCCGTGCCGTCACCAATACGCGGCTGCGCGAGGAGCCGCACAGGTCGTCCACCGTCAGGCCGAAGTACTGAGCCGTCTCGGCCATGATCGCGGTCGCCGTGATCTCCGGAGCCGCGTCCTCGCCGCCCGGGATCAGATCCTTGAGCACGATCTCGGTGAGACCGAGGTCCACCGGCTGCCGGTTCAGACTGGCGAACGCCGTGACCCGGATCAGCGCGCCCTCGAGCTCGCGGATGTTCCGCGAGATCCGGGAGGCGATGAACTCCAGTACTTCCGGAGGGGCGTTGAGCTGCTCCTGTACGGCCTTCTTGCGGAGGATCGCGATACGGGTCTCCAGCTCCGGCGGCTGGACGTCGGTGATGAGGCCCCACTCGAAGCGGTTCCGCAGCCGGTCCTCGAGGGTCACCAGCTGCTTGGGCGGCCGGTCCGAGGACAGCACGATCTGCTTGTTTGCGTTGTGGAGCGTATTGAAGGTGTGGAAGAACTCCTCCTGCGTCGACTCCTTGCTCGCCAGGAACTGGACGTCGTCGACGAGGAGGATGTCCATGTCGCGGTAGCGCTTGCGGAACGCGTCCGCCTTGCCGTCGCGGATGGAGTTGATGAACTCGTTGGTGAACTCCTCGGAGCTCACATAGCGCACGCGCGTGCCGGGGTAGAGGCTGCGCGCGTAGTGCCCGATCGCGTGCAGCAGGTGCGTTTTGCCCAGGCCCGACTCCCCGTAGATGAAGAGGGGGTTGTATGCCTTGGCCGGTGCCTCCGCGACGGCGACCGCCGCGGCGTGCGCGAAGCGGTTGGACGCTCCGATGACGAAGGTGTCGAAGAGGTACTTCGGGTTCAGGCGGGCGGTCGGCTCCCCCGGGCCCGTGGCGGGCGCCGGTTGCGCGGCGAGCGGGCCCGGAGCACCGCTGGGTGCCGGCGGTCCGCCGTGGGCGGGGTGCCCATGACTCGGCGTGCCGTGGGCCGGGGTGCCGTGTGCCGGGGCGCCCGTGTGCGGTCGCGCGCCGGGTCCGCTCTGCTCGGGCAGGTCCCGGTGCTGGCCGTCGTACGGTGGCCGGTCGCCGCTCGGCGGACGGTAGTCGGTCTGCGGGGACCGGGGGCGCGCTTGCTGGTACAGCTGCGGCCGGTCCTGCTGCGGTCCGGGGCGCGGCGAGGCGTACGGATCGTGCTCGGGGAAGCCGCCGAGGCGCTGCTGCTGCCAGCCGTAGTCGTCCCTGGGACCGGGCATGCCGCCGGGCCCGGGCGTGCGCGGCCATGCTCCGGGCTCGGGGCGGCTCTGCTGGTACTCGGGATAGGCGGGCCGGGCGTTGGGAAGCTGGTCGGCTCCGCGCCTGTAGGCGTCGTAGCGGTCGTAGCCGTCGTACGCGTCCCGCTCGGGCTCGCGGTCCCTGTCGCGGCCGCGATCGCGATCGCGGTCCCTGTCGCGGTCCTCGCCTCGGTCGAGCTCGAGGTCGTGCGGCGGTCCCTGGCGGGGCTCCTCGTACCGCTGCGGTTGCTGCGGCTGCTGCGGCGGAGCGGGCGGCGTCGGGGCGCTCTCGGCGGCGCTGACGGTGATCGCCAGACGGATGGGCTGGCCGCACTCGCGGCTGAGCGCATCACTGATCAGAGGGGAGAGACGGCCTTCCAGAACGCCCTTCGCGTACTCATTGGGTACGGCGAGGACGGCGGTGCCGGCGACGAGGACCAGGGGCTGGCAGTCCTTGAGCCAGCGTTGGTCCTTCGGTTCGATGCCCTGCCCCTCGCCGAGGAGCTGCTCGAGTACGCGTGGCCACACTGCGGCAAGATCGGCGGGTACGTCAGCCACAAGGCACGCTCTCTCACTCGCTGGGTGGGGTGGCGCCGGCAGGTCCCACCAATGTGTGGTTCTCGGGACGGGCGGGAAAGAATCGGAGTTCAGCAACGGTAGTCAGGGCGGTGCGCACGGTTCAAGTCGTTGTCCACAGGGTGTGTACAAATGTGCCATGGTGCTGGACCCGGGCTGTGCCGAGGTGTCCTGAGAGCGCGTGTCGCCAGGGCACTGCTGGTTTGACCGGATGGCGTAGCCGCGCGTACCGTAACCAGGTCGAGTTGTCGATGGCTGCTGCCGCCTGCCTCCGATGGGCATGGATCACATTTCGTGATCAAGAAGCGGTGCACTCGGGCGTATTGCGAGCTACTCGTGGGCGCACGGTGACAGCCAGGCGATGTCCCGCCACCAACGATTCATTTCTGGAGCCCCCGAGTGAGCAAGCGCACCTTCCAGCCGAACAACCGTCGCCGCGCGAAGACCCACGGCTTCCGGCTGCGCATGCGCACCCGTGCCGGTCGCGCGATTCTTGCGTCCCGCCGTGGCAAGGGTCGCGCGCGCCTGTCGGCCTGAGCGGCCTGACCTCAAGGTCCATGCAGTGCTGCCTACCGAGAATCGGCTGAGGCGGCGCGAGGACTTTGCGGCCGCGGTACGCCGAGGACGCAGGGCCGGGCGCCCTCTCCTCGTCGTCCACCTTCGCAGCGCCCCTTCCTCGGAAACGAGGGGTACGGACCCGCATGCGTCTGGGGAGAACGCTCCCCCGGCACGTGCGGGTTTCGTCGTGAGCAGGGCCGTCGGTGGTGCTGTCGTCCGTAACCTGGTGAAGCGGCGGCTCAGGCACCTCATGCGCGATCGGCTGTCCCTGCTGCCCGCGGGTAGCCTGGTTGTCGTACGGGCGCTGCCCGGTGCCGGCGAGGCGGACCACGACGCGCTGGCCCGCGATCTGGACGCCGCGCTGCGGCGGCTGCTCGGTGGGGCCACCCATGGCGAAGCCCAGGGGAGGGTGCAGCGATGAAGTACCCGCTGCTGTGGTTGATCAAGCTGTACCAGTGGACCATCAGCCCGCTCCTCGGGCCGGTCTGCAAGTACTACCCGTCGTGCTCGCACTACGGGTACAAAGCGATAGACGTGCACGGCGCGGTCAAGGGCACTGCCTTGACCGTCTGGCGCATCCTGCGCTGCAACCCGTGGTCGCTCGGTGGCGTCGACCACGTCCCACCCCGGAAGCATCCGGTCTGGCACCAACGGCTGCGGAGCCGGTGGAGCGGTAGCTCCGCGGAAGCGCCGACGGGACAGCCCGAGACTCAGCCCAACGCCCAAGGAGCCTGATTCGTGGACACGATCCTCGGTCCTCTCTATACCGCAGTTTCCTGGATCATCGTCCAGTTCCACTCGCTGTACAGCCTCGTCTTCAACGAGGACAGCGGTTGGGCCTGGGGTCTGTCCATCGTTTCCCTGGTGGTGCTGATCCGTATCTGCCTGATCCCGCTCTTCGTGAAGCAGATCAAGGCGACGCGGAACATGCAGGCGCTCCAGCCGAAGATGAAGGCGATCCAGGAGCGCTACAAGAACGACAAGCAGCGCCAGTCCGAGGAGATGATGAAGCTCTATCGGGAGTCGGGTACCAACCCGCTCTCGAGCTGCCTCCCGATTCTGGCCCAGTCGCCGTTCTTCATCGCCCTCTACCAGGTGCTGAACAAGATCGCCGGTGACCATGCCGTCGGCGTCATGGACCAGCAGCTGGTGGACAGCGCGCGGAGCGCTCACATCTTCGGTGCCCCGATCGCGTCGAAGTTCCTGGACAGTGCCAGCAAGGTCGAGTCGCTGGGCGCGACGCTGACGGACGTGCGCGTGGTCACGGTCATCATGATCGTGATGATGTCGGCGTCGCAGTTCTACACGCAGCGCCAGCTGATGACCAAGAACGTTGACCTCACGGTGAAGACGCCGTTCATGCAGCAGCAGAGGATGCTGATGTACGTCTTCCCGATCATGTTTGCCGTCTTCGGCATCAACTTCCCGGTCGGTGTCCTCGTCTACTGGCTCACCACCAACGTGTGGACCATGGGCCAGCAGATGTACGTCATCCACAGGAACCCCACTCCCGGCAGTCTCGCCTACAAGCAGCGTCAGGAGCGCCTGCGTGCCCAGGGCAAGCTCAAGGAGGACGCGGCGGAGATCGAGGCCAAGAAGGCCGCGGACGCCGCCCGTGCCTCGCGGCAGCAGCCGAAGCGCCAGAGCAAGGCCAAGCGTCAGCAGGCAGGGTCCGGCCAGGCGGCCAAGAGCACGCAGTCGTCCACGGGCCAGTCGGACTCGTCCGGAAAGCAGTCGCTGGAGAAGCAGGACCATCCGCAGGACGCCAAGCCAAAGCCGGCCAGTGGCTCGTCCCGTTCCAAGGCCGGTCAGCGCAAGGGGTCGCAGCGGCCCAAGCACCCGTCCAAGAAGTAAGGAGGCCCTCCAGTGACGGAAGGCACGACCTCTGCCACCGAGGGTGGCGACACCCTCACCCGCCTCGAGCAGGAGGGGGAGATCGCGGCCGACTACCTCGAGGGCCTGTTGGACATCGCGGACCTCGACGGCGACATCGACATGGATGTCGAGGCCGACCGGGCCTCGGTCTCGATCATCAGCGACTCGACCAGCCGTGATCTGCAGAAGTTGGTTGGCCGCGACGGCGAGGTGCTGGAGGCGCTCCAGGAGCTGACCCGGCTCGCGGTGCACCGGGAGACCGGCGACCGCAGCCGCCTGATGCTGGACATCGCCGGCTTCAGGGCCCGTAAGCGCGAGGAGCTCACCGCGCTGGGCATCAAGGCGGTCGACGAGGCGAAGGGCACCGGAGAACCGGTGAAGCTGAAGCCGATGACGCCGTTCGAACGCAAGGTGGTCCACGACGCGGTTGCGGGTGCGGGCCTGCGCAGCGAGTCCGAGGGCGAGGAGCCCGAGCGCTGCGTTGTCGTACTTCCTGCCTGACCGGACCCACCCGGTCCCGCAGTGGTCGCGGCCCCGCCTGATCGCCAGGCGGGGCCGCGTTTTGTCAGCCTGGATATCCACGATGCACGACAAGCTGGTACGGAAGGACGGTCACCGTGACGGAGGCAGCGGAGCTCCCCCCGGCGCCCAAAGCGGCAGAGGTGATTTTCGGTGGACGCCTCCCCGAGGCGGTGCGGTACGCCGAGTTGCTCGCAGACGCGGGGGTCAGGCGCGGACTGATCGGGCCGCGCGAGGTTCCGCGGCTGTGGGAGCGGCACCTGCTGAACTGTGCGGTGCTGTCCGAGGCCGTGCCCGAAGGCGTCTCCGTCTGCGATGTGGGCTCGGGTGCCGGCCTGCCCGGGATTCCGCTCGCGCTGGTGCGGCCCGATCTGCGGATCACACTGCTCGAACCGCTACTTCGGCGTACGACGTTCCTCGAGGAAGTCGTCGAACTGCTGGGCCTCGAGCACGTCACGGTGGTACGCGGCCGGGCTGAAGAGGTGTTGGGGACGCTTCCGCCCGTTCATGTCGTGACCGCACGAGCGGTGGCACCACTGGACCGGCTCGCAGGCTGGGGTGTTCCGCTGCTGCGCCCCTACGGCGAAATGCTGGCGCTCAAGGGAGACACCGCCGAGGAGGAGCTGAGGGGAGCGCGAGCGGCTCTCAGTAAGCTCGGTGTGGTCGAGTCGTCGATTCTCCACGTCGGGGAGGGTGCGGTGGACCCTCCGTCAACTGTCGTCCGCGTTGAGGTGGGTGAGAGTCCGGGCGGTGTGCGCTTTGCGGCCAAGAGGGCCAAAGCGGCCCGTGCCGGCCGGGCACGACGGCGTCGCTAGACGCGGCAACGATCGCGACGAATGCTCCATACAAGCTGCCAAGACTACCCAAATCGGAGTGTCGCGACGATCCAGGGTGCCCACCCATGCATCGTGTTTCACGTGAAACGCCGCTCACTGCTGCAGGGAATCATCAGCCGTGGTCGCGCGGCTGCCGCGACTCGCGACCAAACTCTGTCGTCCCGGAAACCGGATTCTGCGCCGTCAGATGGTGCTGCCGATGTGGATTCATCCACAGGTGAACGGACTGCGCTGGTTCACAACCCCGAAAGCATGGCAGGCTCTGTTCATTGCGAGCCTGATGTCGAGGAGAGTGAATCCTTGCGGTCCGACGCCAACATCGCGGGACCGATGACCGATCCGGTCCCCGGTCCCCGTACCGAATCGGTGGGGGACGGCGTTTCACGTGAAACGCCACCCCCGATGGACGACACCCCCATCGGCCGCGCCGCCCAGCTTGCGGTGGAAGCGCTGGGCCGCGCGGGCGAAGGTCTGCCACGCCCGGAGCAGACACGCGTGATTGTGGTCGCCAACCAGAAGGGCGGCGTGGGGAAGACCACCACCACGGTCAATCTGGCTGCCTCGCTGGCGCTGCACGGTGCCCGGGTGCTGGTGATCGATCTCGACCCGCAGGGGAACGCGTCTACTGCTCTGGGGATCGATCACCATGCCGAGGTGCCCTCGATCTATGACGTTCTCGTCGAGAGCAAGCCGCTCTCGGAGGTCGTGCAGCCCGTGCCGGACGTGGAGGGGCTGTTCTGCGCGCCCGCCACGATCGATCTGGCCGGAGCCGAGATCGAGCTGGTTTCGCTCGTAGCGAGGGAGAGCCGGCTGCAACGCGCGATCCAGGGCTACGAGCAGCCGCTGGACTACATCCTTATCGACTGTCCCCCGTCCCTGGGGCTCCTCACGGTGAACGCACTGGTGGCCGGCGCCGAGGTGCTGATCCCGATTCAGTGCGAGTACTACGCGCTGGAAGGCCTCGGGCAGTTGCTGCGGAACGTCGATCTGGTGCGAGGTCATCTGAACCCCCAGCTCCATGTATCGACGATCCTGCTCACCATGTACGACGGCCGGACCCGCCTTGCTTCGCAGGTCGCGGAAGAAGTGCGGAGCCACTTCGGGAATGAGGTGCTGAGGACGAGCATTCCGCGGTCGGTGAGGATCTCGGAGGCCCCCAGCTACGGCCAGACCGTGCTCACCTATGATCCGGGCTCGAGCGGCTCGCTCTCGTATCTCGAGGCGGCGCGCGAGATCGCGTTGCGGGGCGTCGGTGTGAACTACGACCCGCAGTACGCGCATGCGGCGGGCCAGAACGCTCAGCAGGACCAGCACAGCATGTCGGAGGGGACGCAGTGAGTGATCGACGTAGAGGACTGGGCCGGGGTCTCGGCGCGCTGATCCCTGCGGCTCCGCAGGGTTCGGGTGCGGTCGCGCCTGCGGTCGGGGTGGGTGCCACGTCGCCGACGGCGGTACCGACCATCGCACCGGACCGTGGGGTGGCGGCGGCCAAGGTCGCCGCGCTTCCGCCGAACAGGGTTTCACGTGAAACGGAAGCTCCCGCCACGGAAGAGGTATCCGCAGACCCCACCGCAGTACAGTCGGATCGTGCCCACTTCGCCGAGTTGCCGCTCGACGCGATCACTCCGAACCCTCGGCAGCCCCGTGAGGTTTTCGACGAGGACGCGCTGGCGGAACTCGTCACTTCCATCCAGGAGGTCGGTCTTCTTCAGCCGGTTGTCGTCCGGCAGCTCGGGCCGGAGCGGTACGAACTCATCATGGGCGAGCGCCGCTGGCGGGCTTGCCGTGAGGCCGGCCTGGAGCAGATCCCCGCGATCGTCCGGGCGACCGAGGACGAGAAGCTCCTCCTCGACGCCCTCCTGGAGAACCTCCACAGGGCTCAGCTCAACCCGCTCGAAGAGGCGGCGGCCTACGACCAGCTCCTCAAGGACTTCAACTGCACCCACGATCAGCTTGCTGATCGCATCGGACGCTCCCGTCCGCAGGTGTCCAACACCCTGCGGCTGCTGAAGCTGTCTCCGTCGGTGCAGCGCCGGGTGGCTGCCGGTGTGCTCTCGGCAGGGCACGCTCGTGCGCTGCTGTCGGTCGAGGACTCCGAGGAGCAGGACCGCCTGGCGCACAGAATCGTGGCCGAAGGGCTGTCGGTCCGGGCGGTCGAGGAAATCGTCACCCTGATGGGGACACGGCCGACCAGTTCCCCGAAGGCCAAGGGGCCGCGGGCGGGCACACGGGTCTCGCCGGCGCTTACCGACTTGGCCTCTCGGCTGTCCGACCGCTTTGAGACACGGGTGAAGGTCGACCTGGGCCAGAAGAAGGGAAAGATCGTCGTTGAGTTCGCGTCAATAGACGATCTTGAGCGGATCCTGGGCACGCTGGCGCCCGGTGAGGGCCGGGTGCTTGAGCAGGGGCTGGCGGAGGAAGCCAAGAAGGACGACGAGGACGACGAGAACTGATTATCCGGTTCCCAGTGAACCGAGAGGGCGGGCCATGGAGCCGACAGTGACAACCGGGACTCTTTGAGAGACCCGCATCACCGGGACAAGGCCCGCCCTTTCCTTTTCGCAGTATCGGTGCAATCGCGACATGGGTACGATGCGTTCTGGTATGGCGCATCCACGTGGAGATACCTCATTTGGAGGACCGGGCGATGCGATCGATGAGCCGTGCAGGACTCCTGGCAGCAGGATTGAGCCTGGGGGCGGTCGGCGGATTCGTCGGCAGTTTCATCAGAGAGCGTGGAGCGCTTGCGGCCGCTCGTGGAGCGGCCGTCGATGGAAGTGAGGGACAGGCTTCATGGGGCGTCGGCTCGTACCGCTCACACTCGACAACCTTCCGGACATCCCCAAGCGTTGCCGGTCCTGTGTCTTCTGGGAACTCGACCCGGTCAGCGGGGAAGCCGCAGTAAAGGCGGGACGACCGGAGCTGGAGAAGGAAGCCTGGATTTCTGCGGTTCTGCTCGAATGGGGCTCCTGCGGCCGCGTGGTCTACGTCGATGAGGTGCCGGTGGGGTTCGTTCTGTACGCTCCCCCGGCCTACGTTCCGCGGTCCACGGCTTTCCCCACCAGTCCGGTGTCGGCTGACGCCGTTCAACTGATGACGGGCTGGATCATGCCGGGATATCAGGGGCAGGGACTTGGACGGGTGATTGTGCAGACAGTCGCCAAGGATCTTCTGCGGCGAGGGTTCAAAGCGATCGAGGCGTTCGGTGACGCCCGCTGGAAGGAGCCGGTGTGTGTGCTCCCCGCGGAGCACCTACTGGCGGTCGGGTTCAAGACCGTACGGCCGCACCACCGCTTCCCGCGCCTTCGACTGGAGCTGCGTACGACGATCTCCTGGAAGGAAGACGTCGAGCTGGCACTGGACCGGCTGCTGGGCGCCGTACAGAAGGAGCCGGCGCTCAGGCCCCTCTAGTCTCGCGGGGTACCGCAGAGGCTCTGAAGGGCACCAAAGACGAACAGGCCCGCCCCCTCGCTGGGGGCGGGCCTGTTTCACGTGAAACGGCGGTCAGCCGATGAAGTCCTCGAGGTCGCGCTCGATCGCAGCCTTCGGCTTGGCACCGACGATGGTCTTGGCCACTTCGCCGTTCTGGTAGACGTTCAGCGTCGGGATGGACATGACGCCGTACTTGGCGGCCGTCGCCGGATTCTCGTCGATGTTGAGCTTGACGATCTCGATCTTGTCGCCGTGCTCAGCGGCGATGGCCTCCAGCGACGGGGCGATCTGGCGGCAAGGACCGCACCAGGCTGCCCAGAAGTCAACCAGCACCGGCTTGTCGCTCTTCAGGACATCCTCGTCGAAGGATGAGTCGGTCACGTTTTTGAGGGCGCCGGCCATGGCGGTCTCCTTGTTCGTTGTTGCGTGAGAGAAGTGAGGTTCAGAGAGCGGCGGCGGCCTTCTCCGGCTCCGCGGGCTGCGAGTCCGAGAGAGCCGCCAGGTACCGCTCGGCGTCGAGCGCCGCAGCACACCCCGTGCCCGCCGCGGTGATGGCCTGGCGGTAGGTGTGGTCCACGACGTCGCCCGCCGCGAACACCCCGGTGAGGTTCGTGCGGGTCGAGGGCGCGTCGACGTTGAGGTAGCCATCGGCGTCGAGTTCGAGCTGACCCTTGAAAAGCTCGGTCCGGGGGTCGTGCCCGACCGCGATGAAGAGCCCAGTTACGGGAAGCTCGGACCGCTCGCCGGTCTTGGTGTTCCGCAGGGTCAAACCGGTGAGCTTCGGGTCCCCGTGAATCTCGGCGACCTCGCTGTGCCAGGCAAAGGAGATCTTCGGATCGGCGAACGCACGCTCCTGCATGGCCTTGGAGGCACGCAGGGCATCCCTGCGGTGGACCACGGTGACTGACTTGGCGAAGCGCGACAGGAAGGTCGCCTCCTCCATCGCCGTGTCACCACCGCCGACCACGGCGATGTCATGGTCCTTGAAGAAGAAGCCGTCACAGGTGGCGCACCAGGAGACACCGCGTCCGGAGAGCTCGTCCTCCCGCGGAAGTCCCAGCTTGCGGTGCTGCGAACCAGTGGCGACGATCACGGCACGAGCGCGGTGGACAGTACCCGCCGAGTCGGTGACGGTCTTGATCTCGCCGGTCAGATCCACGGCGACGACGTCGTCCGGCACGAGATCCGCTCCGAATCGCTCCGACTGGGCTCGCATGTTGTCCATCAGGTCCGGACCCATGATGCCGTCGCGGAAGCCGGGGAAGTTCTCCACATCAGTGGTGTTCATCAGCGCGCCGCCGGCCGTGACGGAACCCTCGAAAACAAGGGGCTTCAGGGAGGCACGTGCGGTGTACAGCGCCGCGGTGTAGCCCGCCGGCCCGGACCCGATGATGATCACGTTACGGACGTCGCTCACGGGTGTCTTCCTCGTCTCTGCAGACTGCTGGCTGATCCAAGCGGGACTCTTATCCACCCAACGGATCCTACGGGGCCAGCATTCCCGGAGCTGTACGGCACACTCGGCACGGCTCAGCGGCGCTGATACACGTCCTTGAGAAGGACTTCGCCGGGGCCCTGCGGAGACCTTCCGCTGCACGCGGCATCCACGACATAGACGTCGACGCGTGAGGAGTCCGAGGGACGAGGCATGAGCACGAGGTAGGAATCGGTGCCGCGGTAAGTGACTTCCTGGGACGCGATGGGGTCATCGGTGCGTCCCATGCCCGCCCGTACGCATGACGGCACGATCGTGTCGCCGCCCCGCATCGTGTGGTTGGGGGTGGATTCGGAGCCGAGGTCCTTGTTGCTTGGGGGCGGAGAGGAAGCGGAGTCGGCGCTCTCGAGCAAGCGCTGAACCTTTGGGCTCAGGCCGCTGGAGGCAAGGTCGCTCTTCTCCTTCGTCTTGGAGCGCTCCGCCATGGCGGAGCCGGACGTGGTGGAGTCACCGCCAGAATCATTGATGGAGTTCACCACGACCCCGCCGAGCCCGATCGCCGCGAGGGCACATGCCGCACCGAACACAGCCGTACGCCAGGTGCGGCGGTGGCGGGCCTTGCGGCCCGGCCCGGTCGAGGCACCCGGTCGCCCTTCGGGGCGGTCCGAGGAGCGGTGCGGGCGTGTGGCTGGGGCGGTTTCACGTGAAACGGCGCCGGGCTCCTCTGGGCGCTCGACGTCTGCGGTCGCAGCGGCGCCGGTTTCACGTGAAACAGCGGGAGCCGTTGCGTCCAGAAGAGCCTCCGCCGCGAGTGCCGCGTCAATGCGCCGGGCGACATTGGCAGGCATGGTCGCCGGACCGGGGAGGGTGCCGAGAAGCCCGCGGATCTCCTCAAGGGAGTCGCGGATCTCCGCACACAGTTCGCAGCCGGCCAGATGCTCACGCACGTCGGTCGTGCGGTCGGGCGGAAGGACGCCCTCGGCCAGAGCGGAGATGTCCGCGACATCAGGGTGCTGGTCCGTGCCGGTCGAGGAAGTCACGCTCGTCCACCTCCGCCCTTCACGGCATCTGTGTCCCTCGGTCCTGCCGTTGGGACGGACGTCCCCTGCGTCCGGTTCCCTCCCCCGTCCGACCCCGGATTACCCCCATCGTCGGGACGAAGGTGCGTGAGCATCGGGAGGAGTCTGGCCCGGCCTCGGGCACAGCGGCTCTTGACGGTGCCGGTCGGGACCCCGAGGACGTCCGCGGCCTCGGCCACGGGGTAGCCCTGCATATCGACCAGAACCAGGGCCGCGCGCTGCTCGGTGGGCAGCGTCGCAAGGGCCTCGATCAGCTGGCGGTGCAGATCGTCGCGCTCCGCCGGTGCCGCAGCGGATTCATGAGGCTCGAGGAGTTGCTCGAGCCGCTCGGTCTCCGCTACCGGC
This sequence comes from Streptomyces sp. NPDC051776, assembly GCF_040681345.1. NCBI lineage: Bacteria > Bacillati > Actinomycetota > Actinomycetes > Kitasatosporales > Streptomycetaceae > Streptomyces > Streptomyces sp. NPDC051776. The sequence continues at coordinate 188,955 of NZ_JBFAYQ010000002.1, forward strand.
GACGTACGGCGGGAGGACGCCTTGCGGGCCCGGTCGAGGCAGGCATTCACAGTGATCCGGTGCAGCCAGGTGGTGACGGCCGACTGGCCGCGGAAGGTGTGGGCGGCCCTGTAGGCCGACACGAGGGCGTCCTGGACGGCGTCCGCGGCCTCCTCCCGGTCTCCCAGGGTCCGCAGAGCGACCGCCCAGAGCCTGTCGCGGTGGCGTCGGACTATTTCCCCGAAGGCCTCTGGATCGCCCGCCACGTGGCGAGCGAGGAGGTCCTGGTCGCTCGCGGCGCCGCGTATGGCGTCGTCCAACGTCGAGCCCTCCCCTTCGCCTCGGTCCGGACGGTCAGCCGGTGGTTCCGGTCGGTCAGCCGGTGATCTTGATCTCCGAGATCCCGCCACGGAACCCGCCCGATCCGTCCGAGGGGAGCTCGGTGATGTGGATCAGTACGTATCGCGTTCGCACCGACTTGTCGAGAGTAGTCCGGAGACTTTCGCCGATGCTCTCCCGCTTCGTCAGTCGCTGGGAGAAGTCGTCGAGCGAGCTCGGTGCCGCTGCCGAGCCGTCCGCAGCGAGGACCTCCACCGTGTGCCCCGGGCGGTACATGCGGAGGACGAGCCCGGAGACGTTCTTGACCCCGCCCAGGTCGAGGATCAGACCACCGCCCTGCTTGCGCTGGGGGAGGTTGCCGAAGTTGGCATAGCCCTCGTACCGGGGCGTTACCCACGCCGTGCCGGCGTCGTCGTCCACGGCGTTTTCGACCTTCTCCGGTGCCGTCGGGGCGGCTAGCGGGGAGAACTCGGTGGCGTCCTGGATGCGCAGCGGGCTCCCGGCCGCCTTCTTGTTGCCGTCGTCACCCGCGGACTGGGAAGGACCGGAGTCGTCGCTCCTGTGCTCGCGATCCATCAGTGTGTCGGCGAGCTGCCAGCTTCCGAGCCCGAGCGCCGCGATGAGCAGTGCCGCGACTGTCCACTTGAGTACCTGTCCGGTACGGGTCTGGAGAGGCGGGGGCGGCACCGGGACGGGACGGGAGGGGGCCGCAGGCCCGGCGTGATTCGCCGACTGCCGGTAGGCGCCCTGCTGGTACGCCGTTGGCTGGTACGCGGGCGTGGCGAAGGATGGCTCCGGCGGGCGGATGCGCGGCATCGCCGCGACCGCTTTGGCCAGCTCTTCGGGTGTGGTGCAGGGCTGTTCCTGGCGGGAAGCGGTGGCACCGTCGTTCACCAGGGCCCGCATGGCAAGGTCCGCGAGGCCGCGATGGACACCGGCGCGCACCTGGTCGGGACGGATGAGTCCGACGCCCTTCGGCAGTCCGGAGAGACCGTAGGCGTCCTCCTCGTACGGCCAGCGCTGGGTGAGCGCGGAGTACAGCAGCGCGCCGATCGCCTCGGTGTCGCTGCGCTGTGGGTGGTCGGAGCGGATGCCGCGCAGCGCGGCCATCACGGCGAGGCCGCGGATGCGGTACTGACCGGAATCGGTGCGCAGTACGGTGCTGGGCGTGAGCCGGAGGTGCGCGAGCCCTTCCCGGTGCGCGGCAGCCATCGCTTGGGACACCTGGCTGACGAGCTGGTACGCCTCGTGGGCCTCAAAGGGCCCGGAGGCGAGGACGGCGGTGAGCTCGGTCGCGTCGGGGAGCCATTCGTGGACGACGTAGACCAGGTCGTTGTCCTCGACGGCGTCGAGGACTTGCACGAATCGGGGGTCGCCGAGGAGTGCGGCGGAGCGGGCTGCCGCGAGAACCGGGCGGGCCCGCGGGTGTTCGGCGGGAAGGATGTGCACGCCGACGGCGCGGCGGAGTTTTTCGTCCACGGCACGCCAGCTGCTGAATCCGTCCAGCCGGGTGACGCACTCCTCGAGCCGGTAGCGTCTTGCGAGTTTGTGGCCGCTGTGCAGTTCCGGGGGTTCCACCTCGGGCGCGGGGCCCGGTGATTCGCCCGTGCCTCCAGCCGTCTCGGCGGTAGCGGTCTCCGCGTCCGCGCCGGTCTTTTCCTGGGCGTCCGCCCCGTCGGCCGTGGCCTTGCCCTTCTGGGCGGTCAGCGGCTCGTCGCCGCTGCTGGCTGCCACGTCGACGGCAGCCGTGCTCCGTTCCGCCACCGTCGTTCCTGCCTCCCCATCCGTTGCACGCTCTCGCACCACAGCAAAGACAATTGTGCCCACAGTCCGCCGCTATGCACGACACACGATGGCGGCCAATGGTTGTGCTCGGTCAGCGGCCGAGTCGGCCGCGGACCATTCCGACCATGGCGGTCAGCTCTTCGATGCGCATACGCCTGGCAGCCGCGTAGAAAACCCCGATGAGGAGAATTCCGCCGGCGAACAGGGACGCAAGCGATCCCAGTGCACCGCTGCCGAGTGCCTGGGTGATGCCGTAGGCGGCGCCTCCGGCCGCGAGGGCGGCGGGTACGCACGCGCCGGCCAGGCGGGCGTAGGTGCGCAGCACGTGCGCCCCGTCCAGGTCGCCGCCCAGACGCTTGCGGAGTCGGTTCCAGGCAACCCCAACACCGATCCCGTACGCCAGCCCGTAGGAGGCGGCCATGCCCGCAACCGCCCACCGCGAGGGCAGAAGGACGAAGCACAGGCCGGACGCCGCCGCGTTGACCGCAGCCACGATGACCGTGTTGTAGAAGGGCGTCCTGGTGTCCTCGTAGGCATAGAAGCCGCGCAGCACGACGTACTGGACCGAGTACGGGATCAGCCCGAGGCCGAAGGCCATCAGCACGAAGCCGATGTTGCGGGCGCCTTCCGCGCCCGAACCCGCGTACAGCAGCGTTGTGATGGGGACGCCGAGCGCGAGGAAGGCGAACGCGCACGGCACGATCGCGACGGCCGACGTGCGGAGCCCGTACGAGATGTCGTCGCGCACCGCCGCGGCGTCCTGGTCGTGCGCGGCGCGCGAAATGCGGGGCAGCACCGCGGTCATGACGGAGACGGTGATGATGGCCTGCGGCATCTGCCAGAGCAGCAGGGCGTAGTTGTACGCCGTGATGCCGGTGCCGGTGTAGCCCTCTCCCTCGGCGACCGATCCAGCCCAGGTGGCGAGCTGGGTCACGACGACCATGCCGAGCTGGTTGGCAAGGACGAAGAAGAACGTCCACTTGGCGAGCGCGAGAGTCTTGCCGAGCCCGTGGCCGCGCCAGTCGAAGCGGGGCCGGATGCGGAAGCCGGCCTCGCGCAGGTACGGGATCATCGCCAGGGCCTGCACGGTGAGGCCGAGCAGGGTGCCGATCCCCAGCAGGCGGATGCCTTCCGGGGTGACCGTGGCCGCGCTGACACCGGTCGATGTGTAGCCGCCGAAGGCCCAGATGAAGGCGCCGAAGGTGGCGATGACGACGACGTTGTTCAGCACCGGGGTCCACATCATGGCCCCGAAGCGCTCCCGGGCGTTGAGGATCTGGCCGAGCACCACATGGACGCCCATGAAGAACATGGTCGGCAGGCAGTAGCGGGCGAAGGCGACCGCCACCTCCATCTGCGCCGGATCGGAAGCGATCTTCTGGGACATCAGGCGGATGAAGACCGGGGCGGCCAGCACACAGACCGTGGTGACACCTGCGAGAAGGACCACGACGAGCGTCAGCAGGCGATTGGCATAGGCCTCGCCCCCGTCGTCGTCGTTTTTCATCGCCCGGACCAGCTGGGGGATGAAGACCGCGTTCAGGGCACCGCCGCCGACGAGGATGTAGATCATCGTCGGCAGGGTGTTGGCGACCTGGTACGTGTCGTTGAGCGTGCCCACGCCGATCGCGGCCGCGATGACCAGGGTGCGCAGAAACCCCGTGATGCGGGAGACGATCGTCCCGGCCGCCATCAGGGCGCTCGACTTGAGGATGCTCGAAGCCCGTCCGCTCGCGCGCTGGGGAGCCGGTGCGGGAGCGGGGCTCGGGGCGGGGCCGGGCTGTGGTGCCTCAGCGGCTGCCTGTACGGCCGGCTGGGACGGCGGCGGGGTCATGGGTGGCTGCTGGGCTGCGGGAGGCGGTGGGACCGCGGGAGGCTGCGACGCCCGGTAGGGCTGCTGCTGATCGCGGTAGAGGTGCGCGAAGGCGTCCTGCGGAGCCGCCGGGGGCTGCCCCGGAGGAGCCCCCGGGACCGCCGGGGGCTCCTCCGGGGGCGCGGAACGGCCCACCAGGTCGTCCACACCCACGTACTGGGTCGCCGCGTTGTTGTCACCGTAGGGCAGGCGGCGGGACGGGCCGTCCGGCTCCGGCGGAGGGGTCGGGGCCCAGAGTCGCGGATCCGGGGCGTTCGGGGGCGCCGGAGGCTGCTGGTAGAGGGGCTGCTGGTCCGGAACCGTACCCGGAGGCGGCGGCGGGTGCGCCGAGCGGTCGTAGAGCGCCTCCGTCACCGGATCCTGCACCGCGGGGTCCTGTCCGCTGTACGGGTCGTGCACGTAGGCGTCCCGCACGTACGGGTCGGCGGGAGGGGGCGGCGAGGCGTGGCCCGCCGGGTCATTGCCCGGGCGCTGGCCGCGCTCACCGTCGTACGGCGCGTTCATCGCTACCCCACCTCATCGTCCCCGGCCGACCGGCCCTGACATCGCTCAACGGTCCACTTTCTCACCCATGCCGGATGCCTCGCCGCTTTCCGGATCGGTGTCCGGCGTCACGTCACCCTGCTGCTCCGGGCCGGAGCCCGGCGCATGGTGCTCTGCGGCATGAGACGCCGGCGCCACGGACGCGGGTTCTCCCGACGCGGATGCCGGCGAGATCTCCTCGGCCCGCCGGGCACGCTCGGCCTGCGGGGATGCGCTGGAAGCCGGGGCTTCGGGGGAATCCGGGCCGCCCGTGGCCTCGCGGGTGGCGGCCCGCTTGCGCTGGGTGTACATCCTGATGCCCGCGAGCACGAGAAGCAGCACGCCACCGGCGATGACGAGCATCACCGTGGATGTGATTTCGGTGACCTTCACGCGGAATGTCATCGGGGCACCGTAGGGCGTGCCGTCCTCCGTGTAGAGGCGGGCGGTCACCCAGGCCGTGCCATTGGCGTGGGCCGTGGTGTCGAACTTCACCGACTGGCTGTGTCCGCCCTCGACCTGGATCGCCTGCTCCTGCTCGACCTCGAGGCGGTTCGGCTGGCCGGAGGTGAGGACCAGCTTCATGCCCTCGATCCCCTGGACCAGATTGTTCTGGACGGTCACCGGGATCGTGGCGCTGCGGCCGGAGAGGGTCTGCGTGGACTTCTGGACCAGCTGGATGCTCTGGCTGAGATCGGTGAGGTAGTCCTGCACCGACTGCCGGTAATCGGCGGCGTCACGACCGTTCCCGCGCCAGGACGTGGACATCTCGCGCATGATCGCGTTGCCGACGGGCGTCACCACGCGGTCCGGCTGGGAGAGGATCACCTGGAAGCGGTCGAGGGAGTTCTGCGTCGTCCGGGCGTCGCGGAAGGCTTCGGTGGGGAGCTCCTGCTTGCGCAGCGAACCGGGGTAGGCGCCCCGGCCCGGCACCTGCGTGGTCGCGTCGGGGTCGGGCTTCGCCTTCGCGGCGTCGCTCAGATCCTGTGGCTGCGCCCACCGCTCCTCTTCGAGCCCCGTGATCGCATCGGCCATCGCCCGCGCCTGGCTCGCGGTGGGCATGCGCTGCGGTGCGACGACGATGCTGCGCTGCCTCCCGGGCGCCTGCATCGTGACCATGAGGGTCTGGGCGACGAACTGCTGGACGGCGAGCGTGGAGTCCTCGGCGCGCGAGAGGTCGCCCCTGAAAGCCGTGGAGAGGCGGGCGTCGGCGACCACCGCCGTATTGCCGCGGCCGATGGGACGGGCAGCAGTGGGGCTGTACGGGAGGCCGCCCCGCTCGCGGAGGCTGTCGCTACGGGTGATCACGTTGTGCGCGCCCGCGGACGTGGCCACGTCCACCACCGAGGAGTCGATGGCGCCCTCGGCGGGCCAGGCGAAGTCGGTACGGGGCTTCCTGCCGAGAATCGTCTCCACGGTCCTGGAGGCGAGGTCGGTGGCGGACTTGAGCTGGCCCAGAGCGCCCCCGACGTCCTTGCCACGGTGGGCCAGGGAGGCGAGGTCGGGGTCGGCGAAGGGGAGTGCCACGACCTCACGTTCCTGGGTTGCCTCCTGGAAGTCCTTGAGCCACTGCTTGGCGACCGCCTGGTGCTTGCCCGTGGTGGTGGTGCCGTCAGGGTTGGCGATCTTGTAGTTCTTCGTCATGGCATCGACCGTCGCCAGCAGGTCCGGGTCCACCACCCATGTCACAGGGAGGTTCTTTCCGAGGGTGACCATTTGCTGGAGCCGCCCACCCGGGGCGATCTCGGCGGCGAGGGAGTCGTCGCGCAGCGCCCGCGTCTGCTCCGCGTCGGAATCGGTACGAGCGGTGAGGCGGGAAGTGGAGATCAGCGGCCAGAGGTAGCTGACGTCGGTCTTCCGGTCGGCGGCGGTGGGCTGCCAGGGGAGGAAGGTCCGCTCGATGCCGAGCACCTGGTCGTAGGACTTGCCGGGGGTCCGTCCGGCGAGGGAGACGCCGAGCTGGTAGACCCCGTTGCCGCGGATGTCGAGATCCTCGACCGGGATGCTGAGGCTGAAGTTCTCCGTGATGCCGGACGGGAGTTTGTCGATCTCGGCCTGGTACTTGCCGGGAACTTCCTCGCCGTCCGAGCCGGGAGCGAATCCGGTGCGCTTGGAGGCGGTGTCGATGGCGCTGCGGCTGTCGAGCGTCCGGCCGAGGCGCAGACCGACGTGGGCATCCGAGATCGTGGACTTGCCTTTGTTGGTGACCGTGCCCTTGACGGTGAGCGTGTCGTCCTCGGTCGGGGACGTGGGCGTCATCGAATTGATCGAGACGTCCACGCTGCTCGAGCCGACGGCGTCCGGTGCGGCCTGCGCCGGGGAAGCGGAGGGAATCTGCACGAGGCCGGCGAGGAGGGAAGCCCCGAGCAGCCCGGCGGCCGTCCGCCGCAGCCATTTGCGGGCGGGAGCGGATCGCGTTCCCTGGAACTGTGCCGCTTCGGCCACGCGTTTGCCGTCCCTCGCTGTCGTCAGTGGTAGTCGTCGGATGTGCGTCCACGCATGGTAACGAGACCCGCTGGGGCGAAGTGCTGGGGAGTGCTCCACATGATCTTTCATCGCCCCGATGCGGTCCCTGGGGAATCGGGGACGCTCCGGGAAGCCGGGCCACGTACCCTGTTCTGTTGTGCCGAACGCCAACCATGACAGCCAGACCCCGCAGACCCCGCAGACCCCGCAGAACTCGCGGACCCCGCAGAACTCGCGGACCCCGCAGACCGCTCCGCCTGTGAGCCCCCTCAGCCAAGCGCAGCGCCGGGCCGTGAGTGAACTGCTACGAGTGTCGCCCGTCGCCGACGATCTCGCCCGCCGTTTCCGGGACGCCGGGCACACGCTTGCTCTGGTCGGCGGTTCCGTGCGGGACGCGCTGCTCGGGAGGCTCGGCAACGATCTCGACTTTACGACGGATGCCCGCCCCGAGGACGTGCTGAAGATCGTCCGGCCCTGGGCCGACACTGTGTGGGAGGTCGGCATCGCCTTCGGCACGGTCGGCTGCATGCGCAGGAGCCGCAGCGGCGGCGAGGACCGCGAGTACCAGATCGAGGTGACCACGTACCGGTCGGAGGCCTACGACAGGACGTCGCGCAAGCCCGAGGTGTCGTACGGCGAATCGATCGAGGAGGACCTCGTCCGCCGTGACTTCACCGTCAACGCGATGGCGGTCGCGCTGCCCGAGAAGGAGTTCATCGACCCCCACGGCGGCCTCCAGGACCTCGCGGCTCGCGTCCTGCGGACGCCCGGCGCACCCGAGGATTCGTTCTCGGACGATCCGCTGCGGATGATGCGTGCCGCCCGGTTCGCGGCCCAGTTGGATTTCGATGTCGCGCCTGAGGTTGTGAGAGCGATGACGGCAATGGCGGACCGTATCGGGATCGTCTCCGCGGAGCGCGTACGGGATGAGTTCAACAAGCTGATCCTCTCGGCCCACCCGCGCAAGGGGCTGAAGCTGCTCGTCGACACAGGTCTGGCGGACCACTTCCTGCCGGAGCTTCCGGCGCTGAAGCTGGAGCGGGACGAGCACCACCGGCACAAGGACGTCTACGAGCACTCCCTCATCGTCCTCGAACAGGCCATTGGCCTCGAGGACGGCGAGCCGGACCTCGTCCTGAGGTTGGCGGCGCTGCTGCACGACATCGGCAAGCCGAAGACACGGCGCTTCGAGAGCGACGGCCGCGTCTCCTTCCACCACCACGAAGTGGTTGGCGCGAAGTTGGCGAGGTCGCGGCTGACCAAGCTGAAGTATCCGAACGAGACCGTGAAGGACGTCTCCCGGCTGGTGGAGCTGCATCTGCGGTTCCACGGCTACGGGACGGGCGAGTGGACCGACTCCGCGGTCCGCCGGTACGTACGCGATGCCGGGCCTCTGCTCGACCGGCTGCACAAGCTGACCCGCTCGGACTGCACGACACGGAACAAGCGGAAGGCCGCGGGGCTCTCCCGGGGGTACGACGGTCTGGAGGAACGCATCGCGCAGCTCCAGGAGCAAGAGGAGCTGGACGCGATCCGGCCGGACCTGGACGGGAACGAGATCATGGAAATCCTCGGGGTGAAGCCGGGGCCGGTCGTGGGCAAGGCCTACAAGCACCTTCTGGAGCTTCGGCTGGAGCACGGCCCCATGCAGCGGGACGACGCCGTGGCGGCCCTCAAGGAGTGGTGGACCGTCCAGAGGTGACGGCGGCCGAGGTTGCATGTTTCACGTGAAACAGGGGCGCCGCCGTTCCACGCGGCGCCCCTTCGTGTCTGGTGCCCCGGAGAGCCCGTCCCCGGACCCGGCGATCCGTCGCAGCTCTTCGCCATGTCTGGTGCACAGGGGCTCGTTTCACGTGAAACAACGGACGCACGGCGTGGGTAGAAGTGCCACGCGGCTCACGCGTCGTGTTTCACGTGAAACACGACCTCCCGATTAGGCCGAATGGGTCTACCGACAGAGACGACGGCGGCGTAGATCACGGCGATGAGGATGACCAGAACCGCCGACCGCCCATCCGGGGGCAGCATGAGCGCCGCCACCCCCGCCGCCGCGACGAAGGCGACATTGAAGAGCATGTCGTAGAGGGAGAAGATGCGGCCGCGGAAGGCGTCATCGACGGATGACTGAATGATGGTGTCCGTTGCGATCTTCGCTCCCTGGGTCGCGAGGGCCAGGACGAAGGCGGCGGCCAGCATCGGCTCCGGCTCGAAGAGGAGACTCAGCCCGGGCTCGAGAACGGCCGCGACGGCGGAGCATGTGATGATCCAGCGCACATGTGCGTCGGGCCCCAGCCAGTTGATGGCGACGAGCCGGTCGATCGCCCATGGGGTGACCACCGCCGAGGCGAAGAATCCCGCTCCGGTGACAACCACGGCGAGGCCCAGGAGTGCGAGCCCTTCCGACTCGGTCTCCGACCACGCGTAGCGGCACAGCATCAGCACCATCACCGTCAGTGCGCCGTAGCAGAAGCGCATCAGGCTCATCGCGGTGAGCGCCCGTGCGGCCAGACGCCGTTGGTTGAGGTGTCGCAGTCCGAGCGCCAGGCCCTCGACCGTGCTCCTCAGCGCCTTTCGGAGCCCGGGTTGGACCAACTCCGGGTCAGGGCCGAGCAGTTCGCGGCCCATCCTCAGCGCGGCGAGTCCGGCGCACAAATACAGCCCCGCTCCCAGCAGCACCGTTACGGCGTCCGACTCCGCGCCCGCAAGACGTACGGCGAAGGCGAGCCCGCCGCCGGCCGTAGCCGCCAGCGTCCCGGCAGTAGGGGACACGGAGTTGGCCATGACGAGCCGCTCTCGGTCGACGACGCGGGGCAGCGCGGCGGAGAGTCCCGCGAGAACGAAGCGGTTGACGGCAGTCACCGACAGCGCCGAGGCGTAGAAGAGCCAGTCGGGTACCGCGGCGACGATCAGCACCGCGGTGCCGCACGCCAGAACGGCTCGGAGGAGATTGCCGTAGAGCAGGACCTGGCGGCGCCGCCATCGGTCGAGCAGAACGCCCGCGAACGGGCCGATGAGGGAGTACGGCAACAGCAGGACGGCCATGGCCGAGGCGATGGCCGCCGGGGACGTCTCCCTCTCCGGGGAGAAGACGACGTATGTGGCGAGCGCGACCTGGTACACGCCGTCGGCGAGCTGCGACAGGATGCGGACGGCCAGCAGTTGCCGGAAGCCGCGCAGTCCCAGCAGTACGCGCAGATCACGCAGAACAGCCATGCCGCACAGCCTCACACAGCACGCGGACCCCCGGGCGTATTGCCCGAGGGTCCGCGATCACGAGCCAGAGGCGGTGCGCCGGAGCAGACTCCTAGCGCTCGACCTCGCCCTTGATGAACTTCTCGACGTTCTCTCGGGCCTCGTCGTCGAAGTACTGCACGGGCGGCGACTTCATGAAGTACGAGGACGCCGAGAGGATCGGACCGCCGATACCGCGGTCCTTGGCGATCTTCGCGGCACGCAGGGCGTCGATGATGACACCGGCCGAGTTGGGGGAGTCCCAAACCTCGAGCTTGTACTCCAGGTTCAGCGGCACGTCTCCGAAAGCCCGCCCCTCGAGACGGACGTAGGCCCACTTTCGGTCGTCCAGCCAGGCCACGTAGTCGGACGGGCCGATGTGGACGTTGTTCTCGCCGAGGTCGCGGTCCGGGATCTGCGACGTGACGGCCTGGGTCTTGGAAATCTTCTTGGACTCAAGGCGCTCGCGCTCGAGCATGTTCTTGAAGTCCATGTTGCCGCCGACATTGAGCTGCATCGTGCGGTCCAGGATGACGCCCCGGTCCTCGAACAGCTTGGCCATCACGCGGTGCGTGATCGTCGCGCCCACCTGCGACTTGATGTCGTCACCGACGATCGGCACACCGGCCTCGGCGAACTTGTCCGCCCACTCCTTGGTGCCGGCGATGAAGACCGGCAGAGCGTTGACGAAGGCCACCTTGGCGTCGATCGCGCACTGGGCGTAGTACTTGGCGGCGTCCTCGGAGCCGACCGGCAGGTAGCAGACCAGCACGTCGACCTGCTTGTCCTTGAGGACCTGGACGACGTCGACCGGCTCCTCGTCGGACTGCTCGATGGTTTGGAGGTAGTACTTGCCCAAGCCGTCGAGGGTGTGGCCGCGCTGCACCGTGACACCGGTGGAGGGCACGTCGCAGATCTTGATGGTGTTGTTCTCGCTGGCACCGATGGCGTCCGCGAGGTCGAGGCCGACCTTCTTCGCGTCCACGTCGAAGGCGGCCACGAACTCGACGTCACGCACGTGGTAGTCGCCGAACTGCACGTGCATCAGACCGGGCACGCGGCTGTCCGGGTCGGCGTCCTTGTAGTACTCGACGCCCTGCACCAGCGAGGCGGCGCAGTTGCCCACGCCGACGATGGCTACGCGAACCGAACCCATTCCGGTTGCTCCCTGTGTGTACTCGAAGAAGCCCTGCGGGGTGCAGGACTCAATTTGCGGTGTCGTCGGACGGATCCGGCCGGGCGCTACCCCGGTTCCGGGGCAGGCCGCCCGTGCTCTCTGACTGGTCCGGGGATTCCGGGGCGGACCGCTGCTGATCACGCCCCGCCCGCTCGCTCTCGATCAGCTCGTTGAGCCAGCGGACCTCGCGCTCCACCGACTCCATCCCGTGCCGCTGCAGCTCAAGGGTGTAGTCGTCCAAGCGCTCGCGGGTACGGGCCAGGGACGCGCGCATCTTCTCGAGGCGCTCCTCGAGCCTGCTGCGCCGCCCTTCCAGCACCCGCATCCGTACGTCGCGCGACGTCTGTCCGAAGAACGCGAAGCGGACGCCGAAGTGCTCGTCCTCCCACGCGTCGGGACCGGTGTGGGCGAGCAGCTCCTCGAAGCGTTCCTTTCCCTCCGCCGTCAACCGGTAGACGATCTTCGCCCGGCGGCCGGCGAGGGAAGCGGCGAGCGCGTCCTCCGGTGCACTGCCCGGCTCCTCGATCAACCATCCCTGTCCGACCAAGGTCTTCAGGCAGGGGTAGAGGCTGCCGTAGCTGAACGCCCGGAAGACGCCCAGCGAGGTGTTGAGCCGCTTGCGCAGCTCGTAGCCGTGCATAGGGGACTCCCGGAGCAGGCCCAGAACGGCGAATTCGAGGATGCCGGAGCGCCTGCTCATCCCTCGCCTCCTGTGGTTCTGCCGTTCCCTATGACGCTGTGATGTATCGACTCGATACATCCAGACGATAGAACGCTCCTCCGGCTGCGACAAGAGGGGAAGCCGTGAACGGCGTCACATCACTGATTCGTGGGAATCAACTTGCCTGATTTGGGGTGAACATGGGCCCTGGGTGGGTTTTGGACGTGCGTAGTCTGTGCGCCATGCAGACCACCGGGAACCACGGAACACCGTGGAGCGTCCTCGTCCTTGGTGCAGTGCGGTCACCGGCCGGATTGCCGGCGTCCGCATGTCGGGGGGACCGGAAGTCATCTGTCGCTTTCAGGCGATAGCGCCTGCCCGAGGAGTAACAGTTCCATGAGCGAGCACCGTCGCAAGCCACCGCAGTCGCATGGCGGTGGACGCGCTGCGGCCCGGCGCGGGGCAGGGCAGCCTCCGTCCGGCCGCCGAGCCGCACCTCAGCGCGGCGCCAACCGGTCCGCCGCGGCCGGCGACACGCGTCCCTACGGCGGGCGAGCGGAGGCCCGGCGTGCTGCCCAGAGAGCCGGCGGTGGCAGCAGGCGGCGTGCGGCGGCCGCCGAGGCGGGTGGGAGGGCGGCCTCGCGCCGTGCAATGGCCCGTGAGCCGCAGCCGAAGCGTTTCATCGACTACCCGCGCGCCGGTGAGGCCGGGATGCGGCGCTGGGTGCCGTCCTGGAAGCTCATCACCGGATCGATCTTCGGGTTCTTCGCGCTGATCATCGGCGCGGCCGGCCTGGCGCTCGCCTTCGTGGTGGAGGTGCCCGACCCCAGCCAGGCGGCGCAGTCGGAGAGCAACGTCTTCTACTGGTCCGACGGTTCGCAGATGGCCGCGACCGGTGGCGACGTCAACCGGCAGATCGTCCCGATCACCTCGATTCCCAGGTCGATGCAGAACGCGGTGATCTCTGCTGAGAACGCCACCTTCTACGAGGACTCCGGCGTCAGCCCCGTCGGTATCGCGCGCGCCGTGTTCAACATGGCCCGGGGAGGCGACACCCAGAGTGGTTCCACAATCACTCAGCAGTACGTGAAGAACGCCATGCTCAGCCAGGACCAGACGCTCACGCGCAAGGTCAAGGAACTCTTCATCTCCATCAAGGCGGACTCGAAGCTCAGCAAGAACGAGATCCTGCAGGGCTACCTGAACACCGCCTACTACGGCCGCGGCGCCTACGGCATTCAGGCGGCCGCCCAGGCGTACTACAACAAGGACTGCGACGAGCTGACCGCCACCGAGAGCGCCTTCCTCTCGGCCGTCCTGAACGGCCCGAACTTCTACGACCCGGCCGGCGGCATCGGCGACGACGCCACCAAGCTCCTCAACACCCAGCGGGCCAAGGAGCGTTGGGCCTGGACGCTCGGCCGTGAGGTCCAGGTCAACAAGATGAGCGCCGCCGAGCGCAGCCGCATCCTCGCCGACGGCTTCCCGACGCCCAAGGACCCGAAGCTCGCCAAGGGGCTGTCCGGCCAGAACGGATATCTGGTCGAGACGGCCCAGAAGTACGTCATCAAGCAGACGAACCTCAGCCCGGACGACCTGTCCAAGGGCGGCTACCAGATCCACACGACCTTCGACAAGAAGAAGACCGCACTGCTCGAGAAGGCGGTCAACGCGTCGCGCAAGGCATACCTCGACAAGAAGAGGCGCGAGCGGGACAAGTACGTGCAGTTCGGTGGCGCGTCGGTCGACCCCAATACCGGCAAGATCATCGCGCTCTACGGCGGCGAGGGGTACGACCAGAACCACTTCAGCAACAACGCTGACACCTCCGGTGTCCCGGTGGGTTCGACCTGGAAGCCGTACGTGCTGGCCGCGGCGATGAAGTACGGCACGTACCGAAGCGATGGCCAGGGCATCCCGCCCACGAGCAAGTACAACGGCAACGACCGGCTGGTGATCAAGGACCGCGAGGGCCAGCCCATCCCCGGCCCGGACGGCCAGCCGTTCCGCCAGAAGAACGAGAGCGACCGGCCCTGGGGCTTCATCTCGCTCAAGAAGGCGATGGAGCAGTCCGTGAACGCGCCGTTCGCACAGCTCGGCGTCGACGTCGGCCTGGGCAACGTCAAGCAGGTCGCCATGGACACCGGCATCCTCGAGGCGAGCATGGACAAGCTGAACGTGTCCTACTCCCTCGGTACGTCCACCCCCAGCGCGATCCGCATGGCCGACTCGTACGGCACCTTCGCCACCTCCGGTCAGCACTACGAGCCGTACTCGGTGACCAAGGTGGAGAAGGAGGGGCAGGAGCTCGAGGGCTTCGATGCGCCCAAGCCGAAGCAGGCGCTCGAGAACAACGTCGCGAACAACGTGACGAAGGTTCTGGAGAACGTGATCGAGAACGGCACGGCGCAGAAGGCCAAGGCGCTCGGGCGGTTCGCGGCGGGCAAGACCGGTACCACCGACGAGAACAAGTCGGCGTGGTTCGTGGGCTACACCAAGCAGCTCTCGACCTCGGTCGCCATGTTCCGCAACGACCCGGAGAGCAAGAAGCTGCTCTCCATGAACGGCACCGGTGGCTTTGATTCGATCCACGGTGGTGCCATTCCGACCGAGATCTGGACCGACTACATGAAGGGGGCGCTCAAGGGGCAGGAGAACCGCCCGTTCCCGGAGCCGGAGCCCATTGGCGAGCCGGTCGACCAGGCGGGCGCTCCGTCGCCGACTCCGACGCCGTCGGACACGCCCACGGCCTCGCCCTCCGACCAACCCACCCAGTCGCCCAGCGGGACGCCGTCCACGTCGCCGAGCCCCTCGGACACGTGCAGCGTCTTCGACCCGCAGTGCCAGTCGGGTGGTGGCGCCAACGGCAACGGCGGGAATGGCAACAACGGAGGCAACGACGGCGGGTCCACAGGCTCGCCGACACCACCGACCGGTGGAAACGACAGCGGCGGAATTTTCGGCGGCCCGACCGGCACACGCCGGGAATGACTGCCGCGGGCACCGCCCCGCCGTACGACACAGCCCCCGCCCGGTCCGACCGGGCGGGGGCTTCGTCGTCGACGCGCGTGCGGCAGTATGTGGCCCATGACGAGCGTGCACGAGGACCGGCGCCGGCAGCCCGCACGGCCCACAGCGGAGGACCCGGTGGCAACGGCCGCGAGCGAGCTGATCGGCGGACCGGCCGGGCGGCGGGTGCTGCCCGGCGCCGGCTGGTGGACGCCGGTGCGGGTGATCGCGGTCGTCGCGATCGGCATGTTCGCGCTGGGCATGGTGCAGAAGCTGCCCTGCTACAACGGCGGCTGGTTCTTCGGGGCCACCAGCCAGTACACGCACGCCTGCTACTCCGACATCCCGCATCTCTACAACGCGCGCGGCTTCGCATCCGGCCTGACCCCGTACCTCGACCGGCTGCCCGGTGACATGGAGTACCTGGAGTATCCGGTCCTGACCGGG
The DNA here is from genome assembly GCF_040681345.1 of Streptomyces sp. NPDC051776. Lineage (NCBI taxonomy): Bacteria > Bacillati > Actinomycetota > Actinomycetes > Kitasatosporales > Streptomycetaceae > Streptomyces > Streptomyces sp. NPDC051776. Next base: position 204,444 of record NZ_JBFAYQ010000002.1, read on the forward strand.
TTCTTCATGCAGGTCGCGGCTTGGTTGACCCCCGGCAGCGGGTCCATCGTGGCCCGCGAGCAGATCTACTGGCTGGTCAATGCGGGCATGCTGATGGCCTGCACCGCGGTGATCGCTGTCTGTGTGGCCCGTACGCACCGCCGCCGCCCCTGGGACGCCCTGCTCGTCGCCCTGGCACCCGCCTTCGCGCTGACCGCCACCATCAACTGGGATCTGTTCGCGGTCGCCCTCACCGCCGCGGGCATGCTCTTGTGGTCCCGCAGCCGGCCGATGGCCGCCGGGATCCTCATCGGGCTGGCCACTGCCGCCAAGTTGTACCCGATTCTGCTGCTCGGGCCGCTGCTCGTACTGTGCCTGCGCGCGGGGCGGCTCCGCGCGTGGGGTTGGGCGGCGGGCGGCGCGGTCGCGGCGTGGCTGGTCGTCAACCTGCCGGTGATGGCGCTCGCGCCCGAGGGATGGCAGAAGTTCTACACGTTCAGCCAGGAGCGGCCGGTCGACTTCGGCTCGTTCTGGCTGATCATCTCCCAGCGCACGGGGAACCCGCTCGCCGGCGCGAACACCTGGGCCACGGCGCTCACCCTGCTGCTGTGCGCCGGAATCGCCGTCCTCGCGCTGTACGCACCGCGCCGTCCGCGCTTCGCGCAGCTCGCCTTCCTCGTTGTCGCGATCTTCATCCTCTTCAACAAGGTCTACTCGCCGCAGTACGTGCTGTGGCTCATCCCGCTGGCGGCGCTCGCCCGGCCCCGGTGGCGCGACTTTCTGATCTGGCAGACCTGCGAGGTGCTCTACTTCACCGGAATCTGGATGTATCTCGCGTACACCTCCAGCGGTGACAAGCACCATGGACTGCCCCTGGAGGGCTACCAGTTCGCGATCCTGCTGCACCTGCTGGGGACGCTGTACCTGTGCGCCGTCGTGATCCGGGACGTGCTGATGCCCGAGCGGGACCCCGTACGCCGTGACGGCTCCGACGACCCCTCGGGCGGTGTGCTGGACGGGGCGCCGGACGCCGTGGTCCTCGGGCATCGGCGGCATGCGCGGCACGCGGCGCACTACGAGGGCGGCACGCACGTGCAGTGGGGCGCGACGCAGCGGAGCCGGGCGCGGTACGGCGGGGTGGCTCGGCCTGAGGGCGGGCGCTGACAGCTCCCGAGGCTCCTGAGGCGGGGCGGGGCCGCCGTAGGGCCTCAGCGGTCGACGACGCGGACGCGCGTGGTCGACGCACCGGTCTCAGCGTCGACGCACCTGCCTCAGCGGTCGACGACGCGCCTCAGCGGTCGACGACCCGGTCGACCTGCGTCGTGGTGTGTCGCAGGTGCGCCACCAGTTCCTCGCCGACCTTCGGCTCCGGCGCGTCGAGCGGGATGAACAGCAGCGAGACCTGCATGTGCGGCGGCTCGGCGAACCAGCGCTGCTTGCCCGCCCACATGAACGGCGAGAGGTTGCGGTTGACGGTCGCCAGACCGGCCCGGGCCACGCCCTTGGCGCGCGGCATCACACCGTGCAGCGCCTTGGGGGCCTCGAGCCCCACGCCATGGGACGTCCCACCGGCGACGACGACGAGGTAGCCGTCGGCGGCTGCCTTCTGCTGGCGGTAGCCGAAGCGGTCGCCCTTGACGACCCGCGTGACGTCCAGGACTGCGCCGCGGTACTCCGTGGCCTCGTGGTCGCCCAGCCAGAAGCGGGTGCCGATACGGGCGCGGAAGCGGGTCTGCGGGAACTGCTGCTGGAGGCGGGCGAGTTCATCGGCGGCCAGATGGCTCACGTACATGGTGTGCAGCGGCAGCCGGGCCGTGCGCAGCCGGTCCATCCAGCCGATGACCTCCTCGACCGCGTCGGAGCCGTCGGTGCGGTCGAGCGGCAGGTGGATCGCGAAGCCCTCGAGCCGTACGTCCTCGATCGCGGCGTGCAGCATCGGGAGGTCCTGCTCGCTGACGCCGTGTCGCTTCATGCTGCTCATGACCTCGATGACGACGCGCGCCCCGACGAGGCCGTGAACGCCCTCGACGGAGGAGACCGAGCGGATGACGCGGTCGGGCAGCGGGACGGGCTCCTCGCCGCGGCGGAAGGGCGTGAGGACGACGACGTCGCCGCTGAAGTAGTCCTTCATACGGGCGGCTTCGTAGGTGGTGCCGACGGCGATCATGTCGGAGCCGAAGCGGCCCACCTCGTCGGCCAGCCGCTCGGGGCCGAAGCCGTAGCCGTTGCCCTTGCAGACCGGGACGATGCCGGGGAACTGCTGGATCACCTTCTGCTGATGCGCCCGCCAGCGTGCGGTGTCGACGTAGAGGGTGAGCGCCATGGCCGGTACGGAACCTCTCTCGTGGCTGCGGTGTATAGAAGATATGAAGCGGAGAACGTGGGGGACGGTTGCGTCGGCGGCGGAGCTGCCGGGAGTTCCGGCAGCGGGGTCAGCGGCGCGACATGTAGATGTCGAGAGCCTTGTGCAGCAGCTTATTCAGCGGGAAGTCCCACTCGCCGAGGTATTCGGCGGCTTGGCCGCCTGTGCCGACCTTGAACTGGATCAAGCCGAAGAGGTGGTCGCTCTCGTCGAGGGAGTCGCTGATGCCGCGCAGGTCGTAGACGGTCGCGCCGAGCGCGTAGGCGTCGCGCAGCATCCGCCACTGCATGGCGTTGGAGGGCCGGACCTCCCGCTTGTGGTTGGCGGAGGCGCCGTAGGAGTACCAGACGTGGCCGCCTACGATCAGCATGGTCGCGGCGGCGACCGCCTCGCCCTCGTGCGTGGCGAAGTAGAGGCGCATCCGGTTGGGGTCCTCGGCGTTGAGGGCCGTCCACATCCGCTGGAAGTAGCCGAGGGGGCGTGGGCGGAAGTGGTCGCGATCAGCGGTGATTTCGTAGAGACGCTGCCACTCGGGGAGGTCGTCGTAGCTGCCCTGGACGACCTCGACGCCGGCCTTCTCGGCCTTCTTGATGTTGCGGCGCCAGAGTTGGTTGAAGCTCTTGAGGACGTCCTCGAGGGAGCGGTTCTCCAGCGGGACCTGGAAGACGTACCGGGGCTGGACGTCACCGAAGCCCGCGCCTCCGTCCTCGCCCTGCTGCCAGCCCATGCGTCGCAGCCGGTCGGCGACCTCGAAGGCTCGCGGCTCGATGAAGGTCGCCTCGACGTCGCGCAGCCGCTTCACATCCGGGTTCTGGATCCCCGACTTGACCGCCGCGGCGTCCCAGCGGCGGATGACGACCGGGGGGCCCATCTTCACGGAGAAGGCACCCTGTTGCTTCAGGTGCGAGAGCATCGGCTGCAGCCAGTCCTCGAGGTTCGGCGAGAACCAGTTGATCACCGGGCCCTCGGGCAGATAGGCGAGATACCGCTTGATCTTGGGGAGCTGCCGGTAGAGGACCAGTCCGGCACCGACGAGCTGGCCGGACTGGTCGAACCACCCGAGGTTCTCCGCGCGCCATTCGGCCTTCACATCGGCCCATGCCGGGACCTGCATGTGGCTGGCCGAGGGCAGGCTCTGGATGTACGCCAGATGCTGCTCGCGGCTGATCGTCCTCAGGGTCAGGCTCATGCGGGGCGCTCCTCGGCAGGTGTGTCCCCAGGGTCGGGGCTCCGGCTCTCGCCGGGAAGCCTACTGCGCCAAGACCCGCGCCCTCCTGGGGACGGTGCGGCAGTCCGGGTGCCATCCCCCGACGGATCGGACTGCTCCCCGCTGTTCCTGCGCCCCGTACTCCAGGCCGTACTAGCCGAACAGCCCGCCGCGGGACATGCCGAGGTAGAAGCCGACCGCGGCTGCGCCGAGGCCGACGATGAGAAGGAAGCGCTCGCTCGTGGTCGCCGAGATCATCTGGCCCCACGCACCCGTCAGCACCCCGACCAGACCGGTCCAGGACGCGATCAGGTGGAGGCTGCTGAACTGCGCGGTGATGAAGGCCACGACACCCAGCACCACCGTGGCGGCGACGAGGCTGTTCTCGACGGGATGGGCCTTGCCGTCGCTGTTGAGCACCGAGCTGAGGGCGGATAGGGGGCCGTTGTGTTGACGAACTGGCTGCGCCATGGGGCACCTCCTGGCGAAGGGCGGCGCACTGTAGCGCCGCACACACCCGATGTGTACAGATTGCGGCCACCCGAGGCCGGATTTCAACCGGAAGGCTCGGTCCAGGTACTGTGTACCGTCTGCACAGGTGTCTGCCCTGGCCGGCGGAGGTCCCCCACACGGGACGGACCGCGCTGTCAGTGGCAGCCGATACCGTGCTACGCATCGACCCTCCTGCCACGGAAAGACCGTGGCCGCTGAGTCCAGAGGAGGTGGGTTCCACATGCGTCACTACGAGGTGATGGTCATCCTCGACCCCGATCTCGAGGAGCGCGCTGTCTCCCCGCTGATCGAGAACTTCCTGTCCGTGGTCCGCGAGGCCAACGGAAAGGTGGAGAAGGTCGACACCTGGGGCCGTCGTCGTCTCTCGTACGAGATCAACAAGAAGCCCGAGGGCATCTACTCGGTCATCGATCTGCAGGCCGAGCCTGCAGCCGTCAAGGAGCTCGACCGTCAGATGAACCTGAACGAGTCGGTCCTCCGGACGAAGGTCCTCCGCCCCGACACCCACTGAGCCAAGGCTCAGTGTCAGTCGGGTTCGAGTAGCAAGCAGCCAAGCAGCACACCCGCCGAGAGGTTCACCCATGGCAGGCGAGACCGTCATCACGGTCGTCGGCAATCTCGTCGACGACCCCGAGCTGCGCTTCACCCCGTCCGGTGCGGCGGTCGCGAAGTTCCGCGTCGCGTCCACTCCCCGCACCTTCGACCGCCAGACCAACGAGTGGAGGGACGGCGAGAGCCTCTTCCTCACGTGCTCGGTGTGGCGTCAGGCGGCGGAGAACGTCGCCGAGTCCCTCACGCGAGGCACTCGCGTGATCGTGCAGGGCCGCCTCAAGCAGCGGTCGTACGAGGACCGCGAGGGCGTCAAGCGCACGGTCTACGAGCTCGATGTCGACGAGGTCGGCGCCAGCCTGCGCAATGCCACGGCCAAGGTCACCAAGACCACCGGCCGCGGCGGACAGGGCGGCTTCGGCGGCGGTGGCGGCCAGGGTGGCGGCGGCTGGGGCGGTGGCTCCGGTGGCGGCCAGCAGGGCGGCGGGGCTCCCGCCGACGACCCCTGGGCGACCAGCGCACCGGCCGGCGGCCAGCAGGGCAGCGGCGGTGGCGGCTGGGGCGGTGGCTCCGGTGGCTCCGGCGGCTCCGGTGGCGGCTACTCGGACGAGCCGCCCTTCTAGGCCCGCGGGGCCTGGTCAGGGCGACCAGCACAAACTTCTTGATCACACTGGAGAGAGACAATGGCGAAGCCGCCTGCTCGCAAGCCGAAGAAGAAGGTTTGCGTGTTCTGCAAGGAGAAGATCTCCTACGTCGACTACAAGGACACGAATCTGCTGCGGAAGTTCATTTCCGACCGCGGCAAGATCCGTGCCCGCCGCGTGACCGGCAACTGCACCCAGCACCAGCGTGACGTCGCCACGGCCGTGAAGAACAGCCGTGAGATGGCGCTGCTGCCCTACACCTCGACGGTTCGCTAAGGGAGGGTGGCAGACTCATGAAGATCATCCTCACTCACGAGGTCTCCGGCCTCGGTACCGCCGGCGACGTCGTGGACGTCAAGGACGGATACGCTCGCAACTACCTGGTCCCGCGCGGCTTTGCGATCCGCTGGACCAAGGGCGGTGAGAAGGACGTCGAGCAGATCCGCCGGGGCCGCAAGATCCGCGAGATCGCCACGATCGAGCAGGCCAATGCGGTCAAGGCGCAGCTCGAGGCCGTGAAGGTCCGTCTGGCCACCCGCTCGGGGGAGGCCGGCCGCCTCTTCGGCTCCGTCACCCCGGCCGACATCGCCTCGGCGATCAAGGACGCCGGTGGACCGGACGTGGACAAGCGTCGCATCGAGGTCGGTTCGCCGATCAAGACCCTGGGCGCGCACCAGGTGTCCGTGCGTCTGCACGCCGATGTCTCCGCGACGATTCCCGTCGAGGTCGTCCCGGCGTAACTGCCGCGCTCGGTACAACGCGACGAAGGGCCGCACCTGTCGGTGCGGCCCTTCGCTTGTGGAGCGGTGACGGGCGGCGGTGCCGGGCCGATCCGGGAGTGGTGCCGGGCCCGGGAGAGTGCGGGGTCCAGTGCGAGAGTGTTGCGAGCACCGCGGGAAGCTCGGTACCGCGACCCTCGTTGCTCGGGCCCACCGACATGGTGGCCGTCACTGGGCAAAGTGCCGTGGGATGCGCCGTGTTGAGGCGGCGAGTCGCGGTCACGGGTGGTGACCACCCCGTCGACGGTTGCGGGTGGTGGCCACCGGGTCGATAGTGCGGCGATGCGGCGATGCGGCGATGCGGCGATGCGGCGATGCGGCGATGCGGCGATGCGGCGGGACGGGCGTTGGCGGACATCCTGGGGCCCGGTGTCTCAGCCCCGGGCGGCGCCCGTGACCAACCAGCGGCCCGACCGGGTGCGGATGGCCAGCGTAAGCATCCGAACGAGCATCATCAGGCCCATCACCCACCACAGCGCCGTCAGACCGCCCCCCAGACTCGGTACGGCGAGGGCCACCGGAGCGAAGACGGCCAGGGTCACGATCATCGCCCCGGCGAGATACGGTCCGTCGCCGGCACCCATGAGCACCCCGTCGAGGACGAAGACCACACCGGCGATGGGCTGGGTTAGGGCCACGACCAGCAGGGCGGGCAGCAGCAGTTCGTGCACGGCGTGGTCGCTGGTGAACATCGGCAGCAGCAACGGCCTGCCCGCCGCGACCAGGAGGCCGAGCACGACGCCCGACCAGATGCCCCACTGCACCATGCGGCGGCAGACCGCCTTCGCCCCGGCCGTGTCCTCCGCGCCCAAGTACCGCCCGATGATGGCCTGTCCTGCGATGGCGATGGCGTCGAGGGCGAAGGCGAGCAGTGACCAGAGGGTGAGGACGATCTGGTGCGCGGCGATATCGGCGTCACCGAGCCGGGTCGCGACCGCCGTGGCGATCATCAGGATCGCGCGCAGCGAGAGCGTACGAACCAGGAGCGGAGCTCCGGCCTGTGCCGAGGCCCGGATGCCCGCGACGTCGGGGCGCAGCGAAGCACCGTGCCGCCGGGCACCGCGTACGACGACGGTGAGATAGGTCGCGGCCATGGCGCACTGGGCGATGACCGTGCCCCACGCGGAGCCCGCGATGCCCAGTCCGGCGCCGTAGACCAGAAGGGCGTTGAGGGCGGCGTTCGCGGTGAAGCCGCCGATGGCGACGTACAGCGGGGTGCGGGTGTCCTGCAGGCCGCGCAGGACTCCGGTGGCCGCGAGCACCACGAGCATCGCGGGGATACCGAACGCGCTGATGCGCAGATACATGACGGCGTGTGGTGCCGCGGTGTCGGATGCTCCGAAGAGGTCGACCAGGCCCGGCGCGGTGGGCATAGCCACGGTGACCAAGAGGGCACCGAGTAGCAAGGCGAGCCAGATGCCGTCCATGCCCTGCCGGATCGCGGAGGGGAGGTCGCCCGCGCCGACCCGCCGCGCCACGGCAGCCGTTGTGGCGTAGGCGAGGAAGACGAAGACGTTCACGGAGGTCAGCAGCAGGGCCGCGGCGATGCCCAGACCTGCGAGCTGCGGGGTGCCCAGGTGTCCGACGATGGCGCTGTCGACCATGACGAAGAGCGGTTCCGCGACCAGGGCCCCGAAGGCGGGCAGAGCGAGGGAGACGATCTCGCGGTCGTGACGGCGGGGGCTGCGCTTCTCGGTCGAGGGGGCCAGGGTCATGGGCGCCAATGTAATCTTCCACAGGTAAGAGATGCAATCCCGTTCTGGTCCTTACCTGAGATCATCTGTGCCGATCTTGTGTGCGCCGTTTGTCGCGATCTTGCCCCGCTCGGGAAAGTTTTTCTTCTGCACAGCCGGTGGACGGTAAACGTGCAGGTCAGAGTAGTAGACGTGGGGTGGCCGTGGGTTTGTCCACAGCGTCGTCCCCCGTGCTGTGCACAGGTTCGACGGCCTTCTCCACAGGATGTGCCGCGTCGTCCACATGGCCTGTGGATAACCATCTTGGCTGACGGTGGCGGCAGCCCTACCGTAGGGCGGCGCCCGCCGCCTGTTCCGGCCCTCATCGTGCCCGTCCGGGGCTTTCTCCGGACCCTCGGACCGTCGAGCCGTAACCGGAGCCGGGCCATCTTGTTTGTCAGAGGCGTGCCCTAAGAAAAGAGGCACGACGTATCAGGGGTGCACGGGGGCGGAACGACCCGCGTCGCGTACGGGAGGAGGTGTCGCGGTGAGCCAGCAGGAGACGGAAGACCCGTGGGCGGCGGACGTGGGCCCCAGCGACCGCCTCCCCGCGTCCCGTTCCCGCGGAGACGAGCGAGGGCGTTACGGGGACCGGCACGACCGCGGTTCCGACAACTGGTCAGGCGGAGGCGGGGGGACGCCATTCGAGCGCGTGCCGCCCCAGGACCTCGACGCCGAACAGTCGGTCCTCGGCGGCATGCTCCTCTCCAAGGACGCCATCGCCGATGTGGTGGAGGTCCTGAAGGGCACCGACTTCTACCGTCCCGCCCACGAGACGATCTATCAGGCGATCCTCGACCTCTACGCCAAGGGCGAGCCCGCCGACCCGATCACCCTCGCCGCCGAGCTGACCAAACGCGGCGAGATCGCCCGCGTCGGCGGCGCCTCGTATCTGCACACGCTGGTCCAGTCGGTCCCGACCGCCGCCAACGCGGAGTACTACGCCGAGATCGTCCACGAGCGTGCCGTGCTGCGCCGCCTCGTCGAGGCCGGCACCCGCATTACGCAGATGGGCTATGCGGCCGACGGCGATGTCGACGAGATCGTCAACACCGCGCAGGCCGAGATCTACGCCGTCACCGAGCAGCGCACCAGCGAGGACTACCTTCCGCTCGGCGACATCATGGAAGGCGCCCTCGACGAGATCGAGGCCATCGGCTCGCGCAGCGGCCAGATGTCCGGTGTGCCGACGGGCTTCACCGACCTGGACTCCCTGACCAACGGCCTGCACCCCGGCCAGATGATCGTCATCGCGGCCCGTCCCGCGATGGGTAAGTCGACGCTGGCGCTGGACTTCGCGCGGTCGTGCTCGATCAAGAGCAATCTGCCCAGCGTGATCTTCTCGCTCGAAATGGGGCGCAACGAGATCGCGATGCGTCTGCTGTCCGCCGAGGCGCGCGTGGCGCTGCACCACATGAGGTCGGGGAGCATGACCGACGAGGACTGGACGCGGCTCGCCCGCCGCATGCCGGACGTGTCGCAGGCGCCGCTCTACATCGACGATTCGCCGAACCTCTCGATGATGGAGATCCGCGCCAAGTGCCGCCGCCTGAAGCAGCGGAACGATCTGCAACTGGTGATCATCGACTACCTCCAGCTCATGCAGTCGGGCAACTCCCGCCGGCCCGAGAGCCGCCAGCAGGAGGTCTCGGACATGTCCCGTAACCTCAAGCTGCTCGCCAAGGAGCTCGAGATCCCGGTCATCGCGCTCTCGCAGCTCAACCGTGGCCCGGAGCAGCGGACGGACAAGAAGCCGATGGTGTCGGACCTGCGTGAGTCCGGTTCGATCGAGCAGGACGCCGACATGGTCATCCTGCTGCACCGCGAGGACGCGTACGAGAAGGAGTCGCCGCGCGCGGGCGAGGCGGATCTCATCGTCGCCAAGCACCGCAACGGCCCGACGGCCACGATCACCGTCGCCTTCCAGGGCCACTACTCGCGCTTCGTCGACATGGCCCAGACCTGAGCGGTCCGGTGTAGGTTCTCTGTCTCCGTGTCATTTTCTCCGCTGTCGTGTCATGGCGATGGCAGTCCTGACAGCATCTGGAGACACACAGTTCAGGGGCATCGCTCGATCAGGTGGTGCCCCTGAATTGCGCCTCCTGCGGTACGTGCCGGGTGCGACTCTCGTCGTGCCGAGCTGAGTGGCCGACAGGGGGGATCATGGATATCGGACCGGCTGACGACGTGATGGTGAGCCGCCGTCGTGTCGATGGGGGCATTGAGGAGAACCGCCCCTGGGAGGCTGTGGATATCTCCCGGCTGTCGCAGGTGTCGCCGTGGCGTACGTTCCGCTGGTACAGCGGGCAGCGGCACTACTCGGGTACGTACTGGTCGGCGACGGTACGCGACCACGTGATCTACGAGTCGAGGCTGGAGCTTTCGCGGCTGCTGCTCGCCGACTTCGATCCGTCGGTACAGCACATCGTGGCCCAGCCGTTCCTACTGAAGGCGCGGGTGCAGGGCAAAGTCCGCAAGCACATCCCTGACTACCTGTTGCTGACGCGGGAGGGGCCGCTGGTCGTCGATGTGAAGCCGAGTCGCCGGCTGGAGATTCCGGAGGTGGCGTTCACCTTCGCCTGGACACACCAGGTCGTGCAGGACCGCGGGTGGGGGTATCAGGTGCTGAGCGAACCGGAGTCGGCGTTGTTGGAGAACGTGCGGTTCCTCGCCGGATACCGCCGTGACTGGCTTTTCCCCGCTGACCTGCTGGAAGCGGCCGATGGGGCCGTCGTGGACGGGATGGCCCTTGAGGAGGCCCTCGGTGCGGTGGGCGGGTTCGCCTCGGAGCTTGTTCGGGCCGGGGTCTTCCACCTGCTGTGGTCCGGCCGGTTCACGACGGACCTTCGTCAACCGCTGGGCCTTGCACATGTGTTGCGGAGGCCGGCGTGAGTGGGGCCGGCACACGGGTGGGCATCGGCACTCACTTCCGCTACGACGGCGAGACCGTCGAGGTGGTGGAGATGGCCGCGACCGGGGCAGGCAACGAAGTGGTCCTCAAGAACGCCTGCGGAGGACTGCTGCGGGTCAGCCTCAAGGAACTGCTCTTCTCCGATCGGGCAGCAATCATTCCTGCTCAGGATGGCCCCGGGGCCACCGACGAGGAGGAACTCGCAGGGGTCGTGCTGGGGCAGCTGTCAGAGCCGCAACGACGGCAGGTGATTGAGCAGGCAGAGCATGTCAGGGAGATGCTGACGGGCTTCCGCTCTGGGAGCCGCGAGCTGGCCCGCGACGGGGAGCCACACCCGCAGTTCGCACCGGACCTTCCCCTGGACGCCCGTTACGCCGCCAAGGCGGCCGAACTCGGCGTCGCGGACCGCACGGTGCGACGGTGGGCGGCGGCCTACCAGCGCGGCGGCGAAGCAGGGCTGGCGCCGCGGACGCGGCCGGTGAAGTCCGCTGCTGACCGGGTCGACGAGCGGTGGGTCGAGACCGCGCTGGAGGTGATGGTCGAGCACGCCGATGCCTCGAAGCCGTCGCGCAAGATGGTGATCGATCGCACCAGGGCCCGCGTCATCGCCCGCTATGGGCCCGAGGTGGTGCGGCTGCCGAGCCAAGCAGTCGCCTACCGGGTGCTGGCAGAGCTGGAGCGTCGGCATCCGCTGTTCCGGCTGAGTACGAAGCGGAACCGGGACATTGCCGACCGGCCGGAGGGGCCTTACGGGAAGTTGCGGCCGACCAGGCCGGGTGAGTACCTGCTGATGGATTCCACACGGCTGGATGTGTTCGCGTTCGATCCGCTCACGCTGCGATGGGTGCGGGCCGAGCTATCGGTGGGGATGGATTGGTACACCCGCTGCATCACCGGGCTCAGGGTGACGCCGGTCTCAACGAAGGCCGTGGATGTGGCAGCGGTCCTCTTCGAATCCTTCCGCCCCCGGCCCTTCGGGAAGGACTGGCCGCGCGGGGCGGTCTGGCCCGAGCACGGCATCCCGCGCACCGCGCTGGTGGATGTTGCCGTCGAAGGGGTGGGTCTGGCCTCGCCACCGATCGCGCCGGAGACGCTGGTGGTCGACCACGGCAAGGTCTACGTCTCGGACCACCTCAGCAGTGTCTGCCGCCGGATGGGGGTCTCGATCCAGCCTGCTCGGCTCCGCACAGGGCGGGACAAGGGGCCGGTGGAGCGGTTCTTCCGCACCCTGCGGGAGGACCTGCTGCAAGCCCTGCCCGGCTACAAGGGGCCTGACATCCACTCCCGCGGCGAGGACCCGGAAGGTGAGGCGTTCTTCTTCCTCGATGAGCTGGAGGAGATCATCCGGGAGTGGACCGCGACCACGTTTCACTGCCGACCGCACTCCGGTCTTGTCGACCCGGGGTTGCCGGGGCTGCGGATGTCCCCGGCGCAGATGTTCGAGCACGGCATGGCCAGGGCCGGGCACATCGAGGTTCCCCGCGATCGCGACCTCGCCTTCGAGTTCCTGCCCACGAAGTGGCGCACGATCCAGCACTACGGTGTTGAGATCGACGGCCGCCGCTACCGCGGTCCCGGTCTGCCTCCGGCGGGGACGAAGAGCCCTTACACCTACCACGGCAAGCACAACCACTGGCCGTTCCAGGTCAACCCCGACGACATCACGAAGATCTACTTCCGGGACCGGGACCGGACCTGGCATGCGTTGAAGTGGGAGCACGCCCCCGAGATACAGATGCCGTTGAGCGAGGAGGCCCTAACCTTTGCCCGGAATCTCGCGGCGAAGAAGTACACCCACGTCGACGACCGCCTCGCTGTCGCGGATCTGCTGGAGCGCTGGAACGCGGGGCTGGGGGCCACACCTGCCGAGCGGCGCATGGCGCTTCGGCTCTCGCGTGAGCAGGCCATCGGCCTGCCCGACGCCGATCCGAGCAACGCGGTGTTCCTGCCTTCGGTCCGTCGGGCTTTGGACGATGCGGACGAAGCCGAGCAGGTAGTGCCAGGCGAGGTCGATGCGGCAGAGGGCGACGATGACGCCGCCGACTTCGAGGACTCGGTGGACGAGGACGATTTCTACGCGACCGCGCTGAAGGACGTCGATGACTGAGCGCCGCGACGACGGGCCCGCGCAGGACCTGCGGGCGAAACTGGACCACCTCACGCTCTCCCGCAAGGAGGGTCTCAAGCGGCTGGCCGAGGCTCCTTCGCGGCCCCAGCCCGAGGCGCTGTCGCGCCGCCAGCTCAAGGCCCTGAACGAGTCGGCACGGACTGAATACGACCGCCATCGCCGCAAGTGGCATGCGAACCTCGGACCTCTTCAGACGCCGCAAATGGCCGCGCTGCACGAGGACTTGTGGGACATCATCGACAGCAACGACCAGGACGGCGACAAGGCCAAGGGCGGCGTCGCTCTGGACGCTTTCCCCGGACTGGGCAAGACCACGGCGGTCTTAGCGTTCGCCAAGAAGTTCCACCGCCGGGAGATCGCCGAGGCGGGCGAGTTCACCAACGCTGGCTTCGAGCGCTGGCCGGTCTGCCGGGTCGGGCTCACGGCGAACACCGGGATGCGCGACCTCAACCGCGCGATCCTGGAGTTCTACGGGCACCCGGGCCGCTTCCGCGGCACCGCCTCCGACTTCGGCTACCGAGCCCTGGACTGCATCCTGTCCTGCGAGGCGAAACTCCTGATCGTCGATGACCTGCACTTCCTGCGTTGGCGGAACCGGTCCGGCGTCGAGATCAGCAACCATTTCAAATACATCGCGAACGAGTTCCCCGTCACCTTGCTGATGATCGGCGTCGGGTTGAAGATGCGCGGGCTGTTCGACGAGGGCGAGGACTTCGAGGATGCCGTCCTGGCCCAGACCGGACGTCGCACCACCCGGCTGGACATGGAGCCGTTCACCATCAAGACCGAGAAGGGACGCCGCGACTGGCGGGACATGCTGCTGGCCATCGAGCAACGCGTCGTGCTGACGGACAAGTACCCCGGCATGATCGCCGATGAGCTATCCGACTATCTCTTCGCCCGCAGCACCGGACACATCGGCTCCCTCATGACCGTGATCAACCGCGGCTGCCAGAAAGCCGTACGCACGGGCGTCGAGCGACTGGATGAGGACCTGCTGAGCACCGTGAAGACCGACGCCGCTTCTGAGGAAGCCCGGCGGGAACTTCAACTGGCCTTCGAGACCGGCAAGCTGAAGAGCCGCCCCAAGCCGAAGCGTCGCAAGGCCGCATGAACGGGGGTCTGCGGACGCTGCCGATCCGCGTCGCCCCGCTGCCAGGGGAGGCCCTGGACTCCTGGCTGGAGGCCCTCGCCCAGCGTTTGCACACGCCCTTGGGCGAGGTGACGCGGAACATCGGTCTCCCGTCCAAGGAGAGGACCGGCAACCAGATGCGGGGCATCCCGCCGGACTGGACCATTCTGATGGGACCGCAGCAGGCCGCCGCCCTTGCTGCCACGACCGGGCTGGACGAGGACCGCATCCACGCGATGACACTGCGGCACTACGACCAGCGGGCCCTGGAGATCAATATCGAGCGTCGGTACGTCAACCGACGGGTCCTCTGGGGCCGCGGCGCTGGCTCCCGCTTCTGCCCGGACTGCCTGGAGCGGAACGGAGGCCGCTGGATGCTGTCCTGGCGGCTGGGCTGGTCCTTCGCCTGCCTGCACCATCAACGACTGCTGGCGGACTGCTGCCCACACTGCGGGCGCATGCCTCGCCAGCGCTCCCGGAGTCTGCGGGCCATCCCCGACCCCCGCCGCTGCGGCAACTCACCCACCGGCCCGGAACGGTCCTTCACCAACGGCTGCGGCTTCGATCTTGCGGAAGCGGACACCCTACGGCTGGAGGCCGGCCATCCCGCGATGACGGCTCAGGCCCTCGTCAGGGAGATGATCGAGAAGGGCACCGCCGACTTCGGCGCCTACACACTCGAGCCGCAGCCGTCCGCTGCGGCGCTGTCCGACGTCCGGGCCGTCTGCGGGCGGGTGCTGTCCACCCTAATTGAGGAGGACCTTGTCCAGTGGACGGCTCATGACATCGCCGAGGCCCATCTCCGTCCCCGCCCCGGCTGCACACTCGCGGCCCGGGCTGGTGACCGGCCCGGCTTCATGGCGCCGCCCCGGGCTGTCAGTGCCGCAACCGCTGTTACCGCCGCCCTCCACGTCCTGGGCCAACCGGACATCCACCAGGCTGGGGCTGCCGTGCGTCCGTTGCTGGAAACGATCCGCGGTGAGGGAGAGGTACAGGTCAGCCCTACCTCGATCGGGCAGTGGAGCCGCAGGACCAGCCCCGTCCTGGCAGCCGTCCACCTCGCGGCGCTCGCACCTTCATGCCGTCCCATTGATCATCTACGGCACCGCTTGCCTACCCCGGTCCCCCGCCTCCCCAGAGCCACAGGCAAGGACATCGAACACCGGCGCCGGAAGATCTCCAGCGTGTTCTGGGGTTCCTGGGCTGTCCGGCTGGCCCCGCCGGATGCCATCGCCGCACGCATCCTGGCCCCGGCCCTGGCCGCCTGCCTGCTGATCGTTGACAGCCGCATCGACTACGACGCTGCCACACGACACGTCGGCAACGTGATCGACGGATCCGACATTTCCCGAGTCCTTCAGCTGCTGGACGATCAGCCCTGCTGGCCCGGCATCGTCACTGCTCTTGTCCGTCTCGCCGACCACCTGGACTCCGCCGACGTCCCCATCGACTACGCACGCCGCCGCAGCCTGGACTACACCCGTCTGCTGCCCACCGAGCGCTGGGCAGCGATCTGCCGCCGCACCGGAACCCCACGCGGCGCCGGCCGCCGTGAGCAGATGATGCGCTGCCACCTGTTCCAGCGCATCAGCAGCCTTCCCATCGAGGCCGCCCCGGGGCATCCAGGCGTCGACGACGCCGGGTTCCGCGCGGAACACGCCCACGCCGCCGCCCTGCAAACCCCAGAACTGGCCCAGGCCCTCGACGACGAGGCACGGGCCTTCCTCGCTGACCACCAGATCGACGACGAGCCGGTCAACTGGCATCCGCCCACCACGCTCCTGGACGGGCTTGCCCTTCCCGGAGCGGACCCCGACCGCGTCGATATCCAGCTTCTGCACGGGCTCGTCCGTCAGCGCAGCCGGCCTGTCCGGCACGCTGCCGAGACGCTCGGCACCAGCGTCGAGGCAGTCCGCCACCTCCTCGAGGAACACCCGGCCCCCATGCCCCCGCCGTCCGGCTCACAGGCCAGAGCCACGGGACAGATTTTCAAGAAGGCGATGGATGCCCTGCCGAAGCAGATGTTCGCCCGCCTCTACCTCGATGAGCAGCGCTCATTGCAGAAAATCGCCGACCTGACCGGGTTCTCACGCCAGACGCTGACCCGTCTCGCCCGCGAGTACGGCATCGCCCTTCGCGACGGCCCGAAGGATTACAAGCGCCGCGGGACCATCGACCGCGACTGGCTCATCGAGCAGTACGTTCACTGCCGGCGGACCCTCCCTGATCTCGCTCGCGAGAAGGGCATGAGCGTCGCGAACATGAACAGGTGGGCCCACCACCACCGCATCCCACTGAGGCCACGCGGCGGCGCGAGCCACGACACCGCATTGCGAGAACCTCGGACAACACACGGCAAGCGCGATCGAGGAAGTGACGCGGTTATCAACGGCAGCCGCCAAGACGCCGAGAGAGATGCCTGAAGTCCGGAGTGCACAGCACGGGGCATCCTCTGGTCCGCTTCCCTGAACGCTGACACGATGATCGCCTATGAACGATGCCGATGCCCTGGTCTCGCAAGCCCTGGACCTAGTCAAGAGCCGCTTCCCGCACGCTTTGGGCGCCATGCTCGGCGGCTCAGCCGCGCAGGGCCGTGCTGCCGCAACCAGCGATCTGGACGTGGCTGTTCTCCTACCGGATGGGGATACCAGCCGTCGCGAGGTGATACGCCACGATGGCCGCTTGGCTGAGCTCTTTCTGCACACTCGCGCGGACGTTCCCCAGCACTTCGAGAGGGATCGCAGCCTTCGCCGAGGCACTGTCCTGTTCATCTACGATCGGGGACTGGTCCTTGCCGATCCCCATGGCCATTTGGCACGAGTGCGTGAACAGGCGCGAGCTGTTCTCGCAGCAGGCCCTCCGCCGCTCACGCCCGCGGAGTGGGAGAGAGGACGCTACGTCCTCACCAGCTTCATGGACGATTTGGCAGGCACTCCGTCGACCGAGCGCTATGAACAACTCGCCCTTGCCGACTTCACCCTGCGTGAGGCGGCCCACCTTCTCACCGCCCACCACGGCGCCTGGACAGGCATCGGCAAGTGGCTGCCTCGTCGGCTGCTGAATGCGGACCCGACACGAGGGAGGGCTCTCCTGGAAGGACATCGGGCCGTTGCCGAACATGCGGACCCCACTCGGTTGACGGCAGCGGCTGAGCAGGTGCTCCACCTCCTGGGCGGACCACTGCGGGAGGGCTACACCCAACGCTGGCACGTCTGACCTGCGGCAGCGGACGGACGGGCTGGGAACGGGGCAGCTCCACTGAAATGCCAAGAATGCCCTTCTGAGGAAGTGACACCTTCCTTGAGACAGATGCTGAGCGACGCCCACTGAGACAACCAGAAGATCCCCAGGTCACAGCGTCAGCACCTGACAGCGAAGCTGAGAACCTACATCCGGCTGTAGGTTCTCTGTCTCCGTGTCATTTTCTCCGCTGTCGTGTCATGGCGATGGCAGTCCTGACAGCATCTGGAGACACACAGTTCAGGGGCATCGCTCGATCAGGTGGTGCCCCTGAATTGCGCCTCCTGCGGTACGTGCCGGGTGCGACTCTCGTCGTGCCGAGCTGAGTGGCCGACAGGGGGGATCATGGATATCGGACCGGCTGACGACGTGATGGTGAGCCGCCGTCGTGTCGATGGGGGCATTGAGGAGAACCGCCCCTGGGAGGCTGTGGATATCTCCCGGCTGTCGCAGGTGTCGCCGTGGCGTACGTTCCGCTGGTACAGCGGGCAGCGGCACTACTCGGGTACGTACTGGTCGGCGACGGTACGCGACCACGTGATCTACGAGTCGAGGCTGGAGCTTTCGCGGCTGCTGCTCGCCGACTTCGATCCGTCGGTACAGCACATCGTGGCCCAGCCGTTCCTACTGAAGGCGCGGGTGCAGGGCAAAGTCCGCAAGCACATCCCTGACTACCTGTTGCTGACGCGGGAGGGGCCGCTGGTCGTCGATGTGAAGCCGAGTCGCCGGCTGGAGATTCCGGAGGTGGCGTTCACCTTCGCCTGGACACACCAGGTCGTGCAGGACCGCGGGTGGGGGTATCAGGTGCTGAGCGAACCGGAGTCGGCGTTGTTGGAGAACGTGCGGTTCCTCGCCGGATACCGCCGTGACTGGCTTTTCCCCGCTGACCTGCTGGAAGCGGCCGATGGGGCCGTCGTGGACGGGATGGCCCTTGAGGAGGCCCTCGGTGCGGTGGGCGGGTTCGCCTCGGAGCTTGTTCGGGCCGGGGTCTTCCACCTGCTGTGGTCCGGCCGGTTCACGACGGACCTTCGTCAACCGCTGGGCCTTGCACATGTGTTGCGGAGGCCGGCGTGAGTGGGGCCGGCACACGGGTGGGCATCGGCACTCACTTCCGCTACGACGGCGAGACCGTCGAGGTGGTGGAGATGGCCGCGACCGGGGCAGGCAACGAAGTGGTCCTCAAGAACGCCTGCGGAGGACTGCTGCGGGTCAGCCTCAAGGAACTGCTCTTCTCCGATCGGGCAGCAATCATTCCTGCTCAGGATGGCCCCGGGGCCACCGACGAGGAGGAACTCGCAGGGGTCGTGCTGGGGCAGCTGTCAGAGCCGCAACGACGGCAGGTGATTGAGCAGGCAGAGCATGTCAGGGAGATGCTGACGGGCTTCCGCTCTGGGAGCCGCGAGCTGGCCCGCGACGGGGAGCCACACCCGCAGTTCGCACCGGACCTTCCCCTGGACGCCCGTTACGCCGCCAAGGCGGCCGAACTCGGCGTCGCGGACCGCACGGTGCGACGGTGGGCGGCGGCCTACCAGCGCGGCGGCGAAGCAGGGCTGGCGCCGCGGACGCGGCCGGTGAAGTCCGCTGCTGACCGGGTCGACGAGCGGTGGGTCGAGACCGCGCTGGAGGTGATGGTCGAGCACGCCGATGCCTCGAAGCCGTCGCGCAAGATGGTGATCGATCGCACCAGGGCCCGCGTCATCGCCCGCTATGGGCCCGAGGTGGTGCGGCTGCCGTGCCTAGCTGTCGGCTTCCGGGTGCTGGCAGTGGTGGAGCGTCGTCTTCCGCTGTTCCGGCTGAGTACGAAGCGGATCCGGGACATTGCCGACCGGCCGGAGGGGCCTTTCGGGAAGTTGCGGCCGACCAGGCCGGGTGAGTACCTGCTGATGGATTCCACACGGCTGGATGTGTTCGCGTTCGATCCGCTCACGCTGCGATGGGTGCGGGCCGAGCTATCGGTGGGGATGGATTGGTACACCCGCTGCATCACCGGGCTCAGGGTGACGCCGGTCTCAACGAAGGCCGTGGATGTGGCAGCGGTCCTCTTCGAATCCTTCCGCCCCCGGCCCTTCGGGAAGGACTGGCCGCGCGGGGCGGTCTGGCCCGAGCACGGCATCCCGCGCACCGCGCTGGTGGATGTTGCCGTCGAAGGGGTGGGTCTGGCCTCGCCACCGATCGCGCCGGAGACGCTGGTGGTCGACCACGGCAAGGTCTACGTCTCGGACCACCTCAGCAGTGTCTGCCGCCGGATGGGGGTCTCGATCCAGCCTGCTCGGCTCCGCACAGGGCGGGACAAGGGGCCGGTGGAGCGGTTCTTCCGCACCCTGCGGGAGGACCTGCTGCAAGCCCTGCCCGGCTACAAGGGGCCTGACATCCACTCCCGCGGCGAGGACCCGGAAGGTGAGGCGTTCTTCTTCCTCGATGAGCTGGAGGAGATCATCCGGGAGTGGACCGCGACCACGTTTCACTGCCGACCGCACTCCGGTCTTGTCGACCCGGGGTTGCCGGGGCTGCGGATGTCCCCGGCGCAGATGTTCGAGCACGGCATGGCCAGGGCCGGGCACATCGAGGTTCCCCGCGATCGCGACCTCGCCTTCGAGTTCCTGCCCACGAAGTGGCGCACGATCCAGCACTACGGTGTTGAGATCGACGGCCGCCGCTACCGCGGTCCCGGTCTGCCTCCGGCGGGGACGAAGAGCCCTTACACCTACCACGGCAAGCACAACCACTGGCCGTTCCAGGTCAACCCCGACGACATCACGAAGATCTACTTCCGGGACCGGGACCGGACCTGGCATGCGTTGAAGTGGGAGCACGCCCCCGAGATACAGATGCCGTTGAGCGAGGAGGCCCTAACCTTTGCCCGGAATCTCGCGGCGAAGAAGTACACCCACGTCGACGACCGCCTCGCTGTCGCGGATCTGCTGGAGCGCTGGAACGCGGGGCTGGGGGCCACACCTGCCGAGCGGCGCATGGCGCTTCGGCTCTCGCGTGAGCAGGCCATCGGCCTGCCCGACGCCGATCCGAGCAACGCGGTGTTCCTGCCTTCGGTCCGTCGGGCTTTGGACGATGCGGACGAAGCCGAGCAGGTAGTGCCAGGCGAGGTCGATGCGGCAGAGGGCGACGATGACGCCGCCGACTTCGAGGACTCGGTGGACGAGGACGATTTCTACGCGACCGCGCTGAAGGACGTCGATGACTGAGCGCCGCGACGACGGGCCCGCGCAGGACCTGCGGGCGAAACTGGACCACCTCACGCTCTCCCGCAAGGAGGGTCTCAAGCGGCTGGCCGAGGCTCCTTCGCGGCCCCAGCCCGAGGCGCTGTCGCGCCGCCAGCTCAAGGCCCTGAACGAGTCGGCACGGACTGAATACGACCGCCATCGCCGCAAGTGGCATGCGAACCTCGGACCTCTTCAGACGCCGCAAATGGCCGCGCTGCACGAGGACTTGTGGGACATCATCGACAGCAACGACCAGGACGGCGACAAGGCCAAGGGCGGCGTCGCTCTGGACGCTTTCCCCGGACTGGGCAAGACCACGGCGGTCTTAGCGTTCGCCAAGAAGTTCCACCGCCGGGAGATCGCCGAGGCGGGCGAGTTCACCAACGCTGGCTTCGAGCGCTGGCCGGTCTGCCGGGTCGGGCTCACGGCGAACACCGGGATGCGCGACCTCAACCGCGCGATCCTGGAGTTCTACGGGCACCCGGGCCGCTTCCGCGGCACCGCCTCCGACTTCGGCTACCGAGCCCTGGACTGCATCCTGTCCTGCGAGGCGAAACTCCTGATCGTCGATGACCTGCACTTCCTGCGTTGGCGGAACCGGTCCGGCGTCGAGATCAGCAACCATTTCAAATACATCGCGAACGAGTTCCCCGTCACCTTGCTGATGATCGGCGTCGGGTTGAAGATGCGCGGGCTGTTCGACGAGGGCGAGGACTTCGAGGATGCCGTCCTGGCCCAGACCGGACGTCGCACCACCCGGCTGGACATGGAGCCGTTCACCATCAAGACCGAGAAGGGACGCCGCGACTGGCGGGACATGCTGCTGGCCATCGAGCAACGCGTCGTGCTGACGGACAAGTACCCCGGCATGATCGCCGATGAGCTATCCGACTATCTCTTCGCCCGCAGCACCGGACACATCGGCTCCCTCATGACCGTGATCAACCGCGGCTGCCAGAAAGCCGTACGCACGGGCGTCGAGCGACTGGATGAGGACCTGCTGAGCACCGTGAAGACCGACGCCGCTTCTGAGGAAGCCCGGCGGGAACTTCAACTGGCCTTCGAGACCGGCAAGCTGAAGAGCCGCCCCAAGCCGAAGCGTCGCAAGGCCGCATGAACGGGGGTCTGCGGACGCTGCCGATCCGCGTCGCCCCGCTGCCAGGGGAGGCCCTGGACTCCTGGCTGGAGGCCCTCGCCCAGCGTTTGCACACGCCCTTGGGCGAGGTGACGCGGAACATCGGTCTCCCGTCCAAGGAGAGGACCGGCAACCAGATGCGGGGCATCCCGCCGGACTGGACCATTCTGATGGGACCGCAGCAGGCCGCCGCCCTTGCTGCCACGACCGGGCTGGACGAGGACCGCATCCACGCGATGACACTGCGGCACTACGACCAGCGGGCCCTGGAGATCAATATCGAGCGTCGGTACGTCAACCGACGGGTCCTCTGGGGCCGCGGCGCTGGCTCCCGCTTCTGCCCGGACTGCCTGGAGCGGAACGGAGGCCGCTGGATGCTGTCCTGGCGGCTGGGCTGGTCCTTCGCCTGCCTGCACCATCAACGACTGCTGGCGGACTGCTGCCCACACTGCGGGCGCATGCCTCGCCAGCGCTCCCGGAGTCTGCGGGCCATCCCCGACCCCCGCCGCTGCGGCAACTCACCCACCGGCCCGGAACGGTCCTTCACCAACGGCTGCGGCTTCGATCTTGCGGAAGCGGACACCCTACGGCTGGAGGCCGGCCATCCCGCGATGACGGCTCAGGCCCTCGTCAGGGAGATGATCGAGAAGGGCACCGCCGACTTCGGCGCCTACACACTCGAGCCGCAGCCGTCCGCTGCGGCGCTGTCCGACGTCCGGGCCGTCTGCGGGCGGGTGCTGTCCACCCTAATTGAGGAGGACCTTGTCCAGTGGACGGCTCATGACATCGCCGAGGCCCATCTCCGTCCCCGCCCCGGCTGCACACTCGCGGCCCGGGCTGGTGACCGGCCCGGCTTCATGGCGCCGCCCCGGGCTGTCAGTGCCGCAACCGCTGTTACCGCCGCCCTCCACGTCCTGGGCCAACCGGACATCCACCAGGCTGGGGCTGCCGTGCGTCCGTTGCTGGAAACGATCCGCGGTGAGGGAGAGGTACAGGTCAGCCCTACCTCGATCGGGCAGTGGAGCCGCAGGACCAGCCCCGTCCTGGCAGCCGTCCACCTCGCGGCGCTCGCACCTTCATGCCGTCCCATTGATCATCTACGGCACCGCTTGCCTACCCCGGTCCCCCGCCTCCCCAGAGCCACAGGCAAGGACATCGAACACCGGCGCCGGAAGATCTCCAGCGTGTTCTGGGGTTCCTGGGCTGTCCGGCTGGCCCCGCCGGATGCCATCGCCGCACGCATCCTGGCCCCGGCCCTGGCCGCCTGCCTGCTGATCGTTGACAGCCGCATCGACTACGACGCTGCCACACGACACGTCGGCAACGTGATCGACGGATCCGACATTTCCCGAGTCCTTCAGCTGCTGGACGATCAGCCCTGCTGGCCCGGCATCGTCACTGCTCTTGTCCGTCTCGCCGACCACCTGGACTCCGCCGACGTCCCCATCGACTACGCACGCCGCCGCAGCCTGGACTACACCCGTCTGCTGCCCACCGAGCGCTGGGCAGCGATCTGCCGCCGCACCGGAACCCCACGCGGCGCCGGCCGCCGTGAGCAGATGATGCGCTGCCACCTGTTCCAGCGCATCAGCAGCCTTCCCATCGAGGCCGCCCCGGGGCATCCAGGCGTCGACGACGCCGGGTTCCGCGCGGAACACGCCCACGCCGCCGCCCTGCAAACCCCAGAACTGGCCCAGGCCCTCGACGACGAGGCACGGGCCTTCCTCGCTGACCACCAGATCGACGACGAGCCGGTCAACTGGCATCCGCCCACCACGCTCCTGGACGGGCTTGCCCTTCCCGGAGCGGACCCCGACCGCGTCGATATCCAGCTTCTGCACGGGCTCGTCCGTCAGCGCAGCCGGCCTGTCCGGCACGCTGCCGAGACGCTCGGCACCAGCGTCGAGGCAGTCCGCCACCTCCTCGAGGAACACCCGGCCCCCATGCCCCCGCCGTCCGGCTCACAGGCCAGAGCCACGGGACAGATTTTCAAGAAGGCGATGGATGCCCTGCCGAAGCAGATGTTCGCCCGCCTCTACCTCGATGAGCAGCGCTCATTGCAGAAAATCGCCGACCTGACCGGGTTCTCACGCCAGACGCTGACCCGTCTCGCCCGCGAGTACGGCATCGCCCTTCGCGACGGCCCGAAGGATTACAAGCGCCGCGGGACCATCGACCGCGACTGGCTCATCGAGCAGTACGTTCACTGCCGGCGGACCCTCCCTGATCTCGCTCGCGAGAAGGGCATGAGCGTCGCGAACATGAACAGGTGGGCCCACCACCACCGCATCCCACTGAGGCCACGCGGCGGCGCGAGCCACGACACCGCATTGCGAGAACCTCGGACAACACACGGCAAGCGCGATCGAGGAAGTGACGCGGTTATCAACGGCAGCCGCCAAGACGCCGAGAGAGATGCCTGAAGTCCGGAGTGCACAGCACGGGGCATCCTCTGGTCCGCTTCCCTGAACGCTGACACGATGATCGCCTATGAACGATGCCGATGCCCTGGTCTCGCAAGCCCTGGACCTAGTCAAGAGCCGCTTCCCGCACGCTTTGGGCGCCATGCTCGGCGGCTCAGCCGCGCAGGGCCGTGCTGCCGCAACCAGCGATCTGGACGTGGCTGTTCTCCTACCGGATGGGGATACCAGCCGTCGCGAGGTGATACGCCACGATGGCCGCTTGGCTGAGCTCTTTCTGCACACTCGCGCGGACGTTCCCCAGCACTTCGAGAGGGATCGCAGCCTTCGCCGAGGCACTGTCCTGTTCATCTACGATCGGGGACTGGTCCTTGCCGATCCCCATGGCCATTTGGCACGAGTGCGTGAACAGGCGCGAGCTGTTCTCGCAGCAGGCCCTCCGCCGCTCACGCCCGCGGAGTGGGAGAGAGGACGCTACGTCCTCACCAGCTTCATGGACGATTTGGCAGGCACTCCGTCGACCGAGCGCTATGAACAACTCGCCCTTGCCGACTTCACCCTGCGTGAGGCGGCCCACCTTCTCACCGCCCACCACGGCGCCTGGACAGGCATCGGCAAGTGGCTGCCTCGTCGGCTGCTGAATGCGGACCCGACACGAGGGAGGGCTCTCCTGGAAGGACATCGGGCCGTTGCCGAACATGCGGACCCCACTCGGTTGACGGCAGCGGCTGAGCAGGTGCTCCACCTCCTGGGCGGACCACTGCGGGAGGGCTACACCCAACGCTGGCACGTCTGACCTGCGGCAGCGGACGGACGGGCTGGGAACGGGGCAGCTCCACTGAAATGCCAAGAATGCCCTTCTGAGGAAGTGACACCTTCCTTGAGACAGATGCTGAGCGACGCCCACTGAGACAACCAGAAGATCCCCAGGTCACAGCGTCAGCACCTGACAGCGAAGCTGAGAACCTACACCGGCTACGGGGCTCGCATCGGGTCGTGCTCTCCGCTCCGGTTTTCGCATGACGGCCGCGAGGAGAGACTCGGGAACCAGGTGGCCGGGCGGGGCCGGCCAGGGTTCAGCCACCGACCGGAGGCGGACCCGTCGTGACCTCCCGCTGCTCCGAGCCTCCTTTGGACCAGTGAACTCGGGTCACTTTGGTTCTGTGGGCGGGGCCATAACCGCGGCAGGGTGAGAGGACCCGAAACCTGCGGAGGTCCCGTGAGTACCGCGTTTCTGCTGACCACCCTGGTCGTGGTCGTCACCCCGGGCACCGGCGTCGTGTTCACGCTCGCCGCCGGGCTGTCCCACGGCCGGCGCGCGAGTGCGGTCGCCGCGCTCGGCTGCACCCTCGGCATCGTGCCGCACCTCGCCGCGGCGGTCACAGGCCTCTCCGCGCTCCTGCGCACCAGCGACCTCGCCTACGACATCGTGAAGTACCTCGGTGCCGGCTATCTGCTGTACATGGCGTGGACGACGCTGCGCGACAAGGAGGCGCTGACGGTCGCGGCCGGGGCGGAACCGCGGTCACCGGTCCGCACGATCACCTGCGGAGTCCTGGTCAACCTCCTCAACCCGAAGCTCACGCTGTTCTTCGTCGCGTTCCTGCCGCAGTTCGTCCCCACCGGCGACTCCGGCTCCCCCGGCGCCATGCTCCGGCTCGGCGCGGTATTCATGGCGCTGACCTTCGTCTTCTTCGCCGCGTACGGATGGTGCGCCGCCGCCGTGCGCGACCGCGTGCTGGCACGGCCGCGGGTGATGACGGCCATCCGCCGGGTGTGTGCCGCCGGGTTCGTCGGCCTGGGCGTGCGACTGGCGGTGGCGTGAGGATGCGGTTCCGTCACACGGACGCCCTCTGGTCCGGCTTCCCCGAACTGTCCGCCGGCGCGCTCTGCGCCGAGGGCGGCGCGGCCTGCGACGCGGAGGCGGCGGACACGCTCGCCGCGCGCGTTGCCGCTCACACCGCACGCGCCACGGCACGGCTGGACGGCGCTCCCGAGAGCGAGTTCCCCGAAGTGCGGGCGTGGCGGCGGGCCTTCGCCCGGATGGGGCTGAGGCCGACGCAGTACCGGTGTGCCTCGGAGGCGCTGCTGCGGCGACTCCGCAAGGAAGCGTCCCTGCCGCGCATTGATCCGGTGGTCGACCTGTGCAACGCGATCTCGGCCGCGTACGGGATCCCGGTCGCGGTCCTCGACGTCGAGCGCGTCGCCGGTCCGTCGCTCGTGGTCCGCCACGCCCGCGGCGACGAGCACTACACGCCCTTCGGCGGTGGCACGGAGCACCCCGCACCCGGCGAGGTGATCTTCGCCGACTCCGCGGCACGGGCGCATGCGCGTCGCTGGACCAACCGGCAGAGCGCCCACTCCGCCGTTTCCGGTCGCACGGGCCGGGTCCTCGTGGTGGCCGAGGCCATGCACGACGGCGGCGCGGACGCGGTACCGGAGTTGCTGGCGACGGTCGCGCACGAACTGGGCGCGCACGGGTGGACCGCATCCGAGCCGTCGGTCCTCACCTCGGCCGCACCGGCATGCGTCCTCACCACCCCGTCTGTTTCCGGAGCACCGGCGCCGTAGCCTCGCGTGACACCATGGGAACGGTGAGCACGGGAGCGCAGGGCGCGGGCGGCGGACCCCCGGCGTACGGCTCCGACTTCCTGCAACTCGACGCCGCCGACGTGCCTGCCGCCGGCAAGCCGGACTGGCTGGCCGCGCGCATGCGCGCGGCCATGGCCGACGGTCGCCTGGCAGTGGGCAGCAGGCTTCCGCCCACCCGCGTACTCGCCGACGAACTCCGCGTGTCCCGCGGGGTGATCACCGAGGCGTACCGGAGGTTGACCGAGGACGGTCACGTCGAGGGGCGCGGACGCGGCGGCACGGTGGTGGTCGCGGTGCCTCTCGTGACTCCCCCGGCTCCCTCCGGGCCGCCGTCACGCGGATCGGCTGCGGCTCCCACGGGTCCGACCCCAGTTGCCGGCGCCCCACCCGGCCTCGCCGGCCCCGGAACCGCCACGCCCGCCGAGCCCCGCCCTGCCGGCCCCCGAGGCGGCGGGCAGCGCGAACGGGGCGCTCCGGACGGGCTGTTCACACGCGAACCCGATGACGCCGTCTTCGATGCGCTCCGCTCCGCTCCGGGACGCGTCGACTTCGTCCCCGGCCAGCCCGACCTCGCCGCCTTCCCCCGCGCGGCGTGGCTCCGTGCCGAACGAGCCGTCCTCACCGAGGTGTCCGCCGGGCACCTGGGCTACGGGGACTCGCGCGGTGCCGCACCCCTGCGCCGTGCCGTCGCCGACTGGCTGGCCCGCAGCCGGGGTGTCCGGATCGAGGCGGACGAGGTACTGGTCGTCGCCGGGACCACACAGGCCCTCACCCTGCTCCATCCTGCCCTGCGATCGGACGGCATCGACGCGGTCGCGGTCGAGGACCCAGGCTCGTTCGGGACCCGCCGCCACCTGCAGTACGGCGGCCTGGAGACTCCGCCGGTGCCGGTCGACGACGACGGCGTGCGGGTCGGAGCACTGCGCGTCACCGGCGCTCGGGCGGTCCTGCTCACGCCCGCGCACCAGTTCCCCACGGGCGTGGTGACGAGCGGCGAGCGCCGCCGCGAACTGCTGCACTGGGCGGCGGACGGCGGGTTGATCCTGGAGGACGACTACGACGCCGAGCACCGCTACGACCGGCCGCCCGTTCCCGCTCTGCGTGCGCTGCTCGCCGACCGGGTCTGCTACATGGGCAGCGTGTCCAAACTGCTCGCGCCCGCCCTGCGCATCGGCTGGATGGTGCCGCCGCCCCGATATCGCGAGGCACTGAGCGAGGCCAAGCGATTCACCGATCTGGGCAATGCCGTGCTGCCGCAGTTGGTCCTCGCCCGGCTGATGGAGTCCGGCGATCTGGAGCGGCATCTGCGGATGGTGCGTGCCCGTCATCGCCGCCGCCGTGACGCGATGATCACGTCGATCGCCGTGCATCTGCCGGGCGCGGTCGTGCATGGTGCGGCGGCCGGTCTGCATCTGACGGTCACGTACCGGCGGGACGTGACCGACACCGACCTCGCCGCGGCGGCGCTCGCGGCCGGCGTCAAGTGCCAGCCGTTGTCGTGGCACCGGCAACTGCCCGGCCGTCCCGGCCTCGTGCTCGGGTACGCGGCCTGCCCGCCCGGCGTCGTGGCCGAAGGGGTGGCGGTGCTCGGCGAGGTGTTGCGCGAGCTGGCCTGAGGTTCGGGGACCGAACGGGCCCTCTGCACCACCGGGATCCGTCCGTTTCGTGGAGGTGGCGGGCTCATGCCGGTCCGCGCACCTCGCGATGTCCCCTGCGGAGGGCCTCCGGCAACACGGCGTGCGGGCGTGGTCCCAGGAGGCGGCCATGGCTCCGTAGGGCCTTTCGACCACATCGCCGACCCGGCTCACACGGCGCGTCCAGCACCTCGCAACGGAGGCGATCCGGAATGAGTTGAGAGACCTGTCCATGCGACGTACAGATACGTTTCACCCCTGTGCCACCAGGGTGTCAGCTCTGCAGACCGCAGAGCGGAGCGGAAGCGGAATCTGAAGTGGGATCAGAGGACCTGCCGTCGCCCCCGATTCCCCCCTCAGATACCGGACATGACGACCTATCGGTAACAGGGGGCTTGCGCCGACCCCCGCCGATCGTGCAAGGATCCTCCCGTCATCCGGAACGAGTCGTTTCCGTAACGGAAGGTCCCACCCCTTGTCTGCATCGTTCGCCCTGCCTGGAGCTGTGCGCCTGCCGCGCGCGGCGACGGTCCGGCGTGCGCTGCTCGTGACCCTCTTCCTCGGGGGTCTGATGGGGCTGGCCTTCCTCTTCGGAGGCAGCGCGCAGGCCGCGGAGGCCGACGGTTCGCCGGGTGCCAAGAAGCTGCTCGCGCCCGCCGCCGAGATGCACCAGAAGGCGGGGAAGCACTTCTCCGAGGCCGCCGAGAGCGAAGCGGAGAAGTCCCCCGAGCGCCGCGAGGCCGTGAAGGACGCAGTCGCCGAGACGGTGCGCCCGATCACCGAGCGGACGGAGCGTGTCTCCCGCCCCGTCCGCGACCTCGTCGAGGACACCACCGATGCGGCCGGTCTTCCGGTCGACCTTTCCGAGAACGACCGGGGCGGCGACACCGGGCAGCGCACCGGTGGCCGGACCGGGCACGCCCCGGCCGGTACGGACGACATCGGCGCCGGAACGCACTCCCGCACCGAGCCGGCCGCCGTGCCGACCGCATCGTCGGCGCAGGGCGCCGGTGCGACGGAGCAGGCCGCCATGGCCGATGGCAAGAACCAGGGCGGGCTGCCGACGCCGCTCCCCTCCGTGCCCGCTCCCGTCGGCGGGCCGACGTCCCAGCACGCCGGTCACGGCAGCGGTCCCCGTGGTGGGGACGCGAACGGCGCCACCGCGGCCGGCGCCCCGCGCTTCGGCCTCGTGGCCGGCGCGATCCGCGCGGCGAGCACGACGCCGACGGGCGACCGATCCTCCGAAATTCTCGAATTCCCGGGCTAGGGCAGGCCGTTCCCCCGCCATAGGACCTGCCGCGCGGGGGCGGAACAGGTCTGCCCATTCCGAAGCCCGTGAGTTCGAGTTCGAAGGATTCCCCCCTCATGCGTAAGAACATCCGCCGTTCCATCCTCGTCGCCGCTGCCGCCTCCGGTCTGTGGGCCCTCGGTACCGCCGCTGCCTCCGCGGCCGAGCTGCCCGAGGTGCCCGACGCCGGCTCCGTCACCGACACCGTGAAGAGCACCGCGTCGGGCGTGACCGGCGACGCCACCGGCAGCGTGACGAAGAAGCTGCCCACGGGTGACGCGGCCGGAACCGCTCAGGAGACCGTGAAGGGCACCGCCGACAAGGTCACCGGCACGCTGCGTGGCGGCCTGCCCTCCGCCGGCGGCGTGACCGGCACCGTCAAGGACAGGCTCGGCAACGTCACCGGTGGTGGCCTCAGCGACGTGGCGGACCACCACAAGGTCACGAACAAGGTCACCAAGGAGGCGCGCAAGGCGACCAAGGGCAAGGTGCCCTCCGCCGGTGACGTGACCGGCAAGCTGCCCGCCGCCCCGGCCGTCCCCGCGGCTCCCAGGGTTCCGGCTGTCCCGGGCGTTCCGGCGACCCCGGAGGTGCCCGAGGGTCTGCCCACCACCCCGGCCCTGCCCTCCGCCCCCAACACCGATGACCTGCTGAGCGGTCTCGCCGCCGCGGGCGTGCGCCCCGAGCAGCTCACCGCCACCGCGCAGGGTGCCCTGGCCACTGCCCGCCCGGCTGTTGACCAGGTCGCCACAGACGTACTGCCCCCCGTCGCCCACAAGATCGTCCTCAAGGTCGTTCCGATCGCCCAGCAGGCCGTCGGCGGAGTGGGCGAGCTGGCTGGCAACGCCACCGGCCGCACGGTGCCGTTCGCGCAGGGTGTCGCCGGTGACGTGACTCCGCTGGCGCAGGGCATCGCGGGCGACGCGACCCCCTTCGCCCAGGGCGTCGCGGCCGACGTGACGCCGTTCGCGCAGGGTGTCGTGGCCGACGCGACCCCGTACGCGCAGGGCCTTGTCATCACCATCGCCACCGACGCGCAGGGTGTGGCGGGCAACACCGTCTCCGGTGTTCAGAGCCTGGCCCCGACCGCCGTTCCGGCCGACCTGACCGACGCCGCCAACATCCCGGCCCTGCCTGCGTTCGGTGCGGTCCCGGCGGTCCCGGCGGTCCCGGCGGCCCCGGCCGTTCCCGCCGCCCCCGGTGTTCCGGCGAACCTGCCCTCCTTCGCCGCCGTTCCGGCCGCGCCCTCGCTCGGCGGCTTCACCGCCTGAGAGCGGCTGACGCCTCAGAGGTTCCTTCCGGCGGAGGACCGCGCACAGCACTGACCGTACGGGCGACCCCCTTTGGGGAGGGGGCCGCCCGTCGGCGTGTGCGGGGCGGTTCGCGGGTCCGTCGCGGCCGACGACCTGGTGGCCCGAACTACGCAGCGGGGCGCGGACGGTGGAATTCGGCCCGCCAGCGGCGCTCCCCGGGCTCGCCGGACCGGCGGACGTCCTCGATCCGTACCGCTTCCAGATCCCCGGCGGCGAAGGCGTCGATCTCACGGCGCGTGAGCGGCCACGGAGGATCGCCGTGCGGGGCGTCGTCCTCGCCGCGTGCGGCAGCGACGACGAGAAGGGTCCCGCCGGGACAGGGCATCTCCGCGACCCGTGCGATGGCCACGCGCCTGACCGGGTCCGGAAGGGCCTGCACCGTGAGGCTCTCGACGACGAGGTCGAAGGCGCCCCGCCACTCGGCGGGCGGATCCAGCAGATCGGCGGTCCGGTAGTCGACGGACGAGCCGGGGAACCGGCGGTGGGCAGCGGCGATCGCGGACTCCGAGATGTCGAACGCCACCGTGCCGAACCCGTGCCCCGCCACCAGTTCGGCATCGAAGCCCGGCCCGCAACCTACGACGAGCGCGCGCTCCCCGGCGGCGGCGCGCGGCCGGAGGTTCAGCCACTCCACGAGCATCGGATGAGGTCCGCCACGGTCCCACGGCACGATCGCCTCGCCCCCTTCGGCCGCGGCATACAGGTGTTCGAACCAGCCGGTGGGATCGTCCTCGGCGAGCGATTGAGCCGACAGCCGCCTCGCGTCCTCCTCCGGGTCGCGTCCGGCGTCCGTTCCGTTCATGGCACCTCCGCCTCGATCGCGCTCAGCCCTTGTCCGGCAGCGTATTCGAGTGCGTACGACGCCGACCACGGCATCACCGGGCACCGGGAACTGAGGTGCGCCGGCCACGGCGTGACGGTAGAAGTGGGCTCCATGAGCGAGACCTTCGAAGAGCTGCTGCCGTCCACCCGCCGGGCCCTGGAGCATCGGATCGCCACCGCCCAGACCGAGGGGCGCGCCCCGTCCGTGGTCGGCGCCGTCGTCCGGGACGGGCGGACGGTCTGGACGGGAGCCCGCGGTTCGACCGATGGCAGCGCGGCGCCCCGCGGTTCGACTGACGGCAGCGAGGTGGCCCGCGAGCCGCACGCCGATACCCAATACCGCATCGGCTCGATCACCAAGACGTTCACGGCAGCCCTCGTTCTGCGGCTCCGCGACGAGGGGCTGCTCGAACTCGCCGATCCGCTGGAGAAACACCTCCCCGATGCCGCCATCACAACCGGAGTGGGCGAGGTGACGATCGCTCAGCTCCTTGCGCACACCTCCGGTCTGGCCGCCGAGACACCTGCTCCCTGGTGGGAACGGACTCCTGGCTCGCTGCGCCCCACCCTCGCCGAGGTCCTCGGCGAGGCACCGCTCCGGCACCCCTCCGGCCGGGTCCACCACTACTCCAACCCCGGCTACACGATGCTCGGTTCGATCGTCGAGAAGCTGCGCGGCGAGGGATGGGAGACGGTGCTCCGGAACGAGGTGCTCGAACCGCTCGGCATGACCCGTACGTCCGCGCAGCCCCTGTCCCCGTACGCCAAGGGCTGGGCCGTGCATCCATGGGCCGATGTCCTGATGCCCGAACCGGCCGAAGACCTCGGACTGATGGCCCCTGCCGGGCAGTTGTGGTCCACCGCCGCGGATCTCGCTCGCTGGGCTCGCTTCCTCACCGAGGGCGACACGCGGGTGCTGAGCCCGGAATCCGTGGCCGAGATGCGGAGGCCCGCGGCGGTACCGGACGCGGCCAGCCCGGACGCAGGGTACGGACTGGGGCTTCAGCTCCTACGGCGGGACGGCCGGACGCTCGTCGGGCACACCGGTTCGCTTCCCGGCTTCCTCGCCACCCTGTGGGTGAGCGTCGAGGACGGACTGGCCGGAATCGCGATGGCCAACGCCACCTCCGGCCCGCTCATCGGGGGGCTGGCCTCCGATCTCGTACGGATCACCGCCGAGCGCGAGCCCCGGATTCCCGCGCCGTGGACGGCGCTGCCCGACGCCGATCCCGCGCTGCTGGAACTCACCGGACCCTGGTACTGGGGACCGGCTCCCTTTCTGGTGCGGCTGACAGCAGGGCGCGGGCTGGAGTTGGTGCCGCTGTCGGGCGCGGGCCGCGGGTCCCGCTTCCGGGCCGAGGAGGACGGGACCTGGACAGGGCTGGACGGCTACTACGCGGGAGAGACCCTGCGCACGGTGCACGGCCCGGACGGCCGGGAGACAGACTCTGTGACCCATCTCGACCTGGGATCCTTCGTGTTCACACGTCGGCCGTACGATCCGGGGGACGCGGTGCCGGGGGGTGTCGACCCGCAGGGGTGGCGGCCTGTCCCGCCGGCGTCGTAGGGCGAGTGCGGTCCCGCAGATCGTGCGGTCCGGCAGATGATGCGGCCGCCGAGCGGATCGGCCCGTGATCGTCGCACCATGTTTCACGTGAAACAGCGCGTCTTGCGGAGCGTCACGACGAGAGCTCCCGCTCCAGCGGAGTGCGGAATCGCGGGGTGATCCGGGCGGTGCCGGTCCAGTCGGTCAGGCGCGCGGCCTCCCGCTCCACCGCCTCGGCCGGTTCTCGCCCCCGGTCGTCGAACAGCCGCCAAACGATCTCGCCGTCCCAGCGCTGTGCCCAGCCGCCGACGATCTCGCCGTTCCACCACACCGTTGGCCCGATGTTGCCGCTGCGGTCGAAGAGGAGAGCCCGGTGCTCTTCGGCGAGGAACCAGTCGCGGTGGCGCCGGCCCATTGCCGTCGGGTCCAGTCCCGGGAGCAGTGCGGCCCACGGCTCGACGTCCGGTGCGGGCGCGGAATCACCTGTCAGGACCAGACCGGTCCCCTCGTCGATACGGACCTCCTCGGTGTCCACCGCGGCGAGCGCGGTGCGCGTCTCGCCGAGCGTCCAGCCGGTCCACCACATGAGGTCGCCCTCGGTCGCCGGACCGTACGAGGCGAGCCACCGGCGGGCCAGTTCGGCCCTGGCCGCGTCCGCGGGCAGCGCGGGCAGGGGCTCGGCGACGACCCAGCGGAACTGGCTCGACGTCCACGCCCCACGCGGGCGCGAGCGGCGGATCCGGCCGTCGGCGGCGAGGCAGCGCAGAATGCGCGTGGCGACTCCCTGCACCGTCTCGGAGGACGTGCCGGGAAAGACGGTGATCCGCCGGCGAAGGTCGGGCAGGGCCGAGGACAGTTCACTGCCGGTCGCCTCACCGAGTACGGAGAGGACGTTGAGGGTGGCCCGCTCCGCGCCATCGAGCCACGCCTCGTCCAGGGAGGGGCTCTCCTCCATCAAGTGCCGTACGAGAGTGGCCCGTTCCTTCGCGGCGATGACGCGTCCATGGGTTGCTTCGACCACGGGGGCCAGGCCGGTGCTGACGACGAACATGGTGCGGCGCATGCACAGCAGCCGCACCAGGGTCACGTCGTCGTAGAGGGCGCGCTCCACCTCCGCCACGGAGGGCGAGGACAGCCGGGCACCGGCGGAGAGGAAGACCGTCGCTGCATCGGTGGCGTGCAGACCGACCACCGCGTCCGCGGTCTCCTCGGCGGTGGCGGCACGGTGGGACCGGGCGAGGCGGTGCCGGGCGCCGAGTCCGGCGCGGCGCTCCTCGGCACCGATCCACCGCCCACCGCTCATCACGTACCTCCGTGTGGTCACCCCGGGCCGCACCTGCTGCTCACGGTACGCCGGAGCGCCAGCGCACCGGGTGGCCGGGCCCGTCGGAGCCGGCAAGGCGGACCGGAACCTCGGAGCCGGGAGAGCCGGGAGTGCCGTCAGAGCACGAGCTTGAAGCCGACGTGCGAGGCCGTGAAGCCGAGGCGCTCGTAGAAACGGTGCGCGTCGATCCGGCTCGCGTCGGACGTGAGTTGCACCAACTGGCAGTCCTCGCGCCGTGATTCGGCGAGGGCCCACTCGATGAGCCGCGTTCCGAGACCGCTCCCGCGCTCGTCGGCGTGGATGCGTACGGCTTCGATGACGCATCGGGTGGCGCCTCGCCGGGACAGGCCGTGGATCAGGGTGAGCTGGAGGGTGCCGACTGTACGGCCCTCGCGGGTCGCGACCACCAGCCGCTGGTTCGGGTCGTCCGCAAGCCGCTCGAAAGCCCGCTGGTACGGGGCCAGTTCGTCCGGGGACTCCCGCTGTGCGCCGAGCGGGTCGTCGGCAAGCATCGCGACGATCGCGGGCACGTCGGCCGTGACCGCCGGGCGGATGATGAGGTCGCTCATGCAGGGCAGGCTACGCGGCGGCGCCCGGCCGGCTCCCAGCGGTCCTGCACGGGGGCGGGCTCGACCCGGACGGACGGCTCATCCGCCGATGGCTGCGTCTCCGGTTCGGATCCGGCTCCTTCTCCCGGCCCGGCGCGTGCTGCCCGCCCGGGACCGGCCTGGAGCGGGTTGCCTGCCCGGGACCGGCCCGGACGGTCACTTCCAGCGCTGCGACGAGCGGAGTCGGCTCGGGCTGCGCTTTCTCGCCCGCCCGACCGCAGTCGGTGGAGAGGGCGAGGCAGCGGGGGAGATCGGCGCGGGAACAGACGCCGGATCGGTGCGGTCATCCGCAGCGTCATGACACCAGGCCGTCCGACGCGGCCTTCGTCCGTCGACCGGCTGTGCCGGCGCCGGAGGAACGGCCGGTGCCGCGTGCACGACGCCCTCGCCGGGTGAGCCCCCAGGGCTTGAGCACCGAGATCGCGGTGACGAAGACGTACAGCGCCGTGGCGACGGAGGGCGCGACCACCAGATCGGTCGCAGCGGCACCGACGGGTTCCGCGGACGCCACGGCTCGGGCCGCGTCGTCGATCGCCGGGCGGAGGGCGAAGGCCGTCGCGGCGGTCGCTGCGAGCGTGAGCCAGAACTTGGTGAGCACCCAGCGGTGCCTGGCCAGGCCCCATCGTGTGCCCAGCGACAGTACGAGCCCGCTGACCAGCGACAGCAGGGCAATCGGCAGGATCAGCAAGTCACCGAAGATCTGCATCGAGCGGTACGCGGCCTCGGCGGTCGCGGCCGATCCCGTGACGGCGGCGGCGATACCCAGGGCGAGCAGGCCCACGGTCAGGCCGAGCCAGCCGACGGACACGCTGACGTGGACGACGAGAAGGGCCCGGCGGGCGGGGCGGGAGAGCTGCTTCATGGCTCCCACGGTCCCGGCCGGGGCGCCCGTGGTCGTCGCACGGCGGGAGTATCCGCGGGGCCTCCGACCGTAGGACACCGCTGCTTCGGGGCGGAGCCGCGAGGGCTCCGCCGCCCCGCCCGTGGAGGCGATGGCCGCCGTCATCTGGGCCCGGTCGCTCCCCTAGGCTCACCCCATGCCCCGACTCCACCTCTTCGACCTCGACGGCACCTTGCTGTACGGATCCGCCGCGCCTGTCGAGATCTCCCGGCAGCTCGGGCTGGCCGAGGAGATCACGGTGCTGGAGCGCGACTTCGCGACCCGGCGGATCGACCCGCCGGAGTTCGCCGTGCGCGTCCGTGAGCTGTGGGCCGACCTCACCGAGGCGCATGTGGAGGCGGCCTTCGAGGGTGCGCCGTGGCTGTCCGGCATACGTGAGGTGTGGGCGGACATCCGCGCGGGCGGGGACTACTGCGCCGTGATCTCGCTGTCGCCCGGGTTCTTCGTGGACCGGCTGAGGGACTGGGGCGCGCACGCGACGCACGGGTCGCGCTTTCCGGCGGTGCCGTTCCGCGAGTCGGTCGATCCAGCGGGGATTCTGTCCGCGACCGCAAAAGTGACCATCGCGGATGCGCTCTGCGAGCGGTTCGGTGTGAAGCGGGCGGACTGTGCGGCCTACGGCGACTCGATGTCGGACGCCGAGCTGTTCGCGGCCGTGCCGGTGTCCGTCGCTGTGAATGCGGACCACCACGTCAGCGGGCTTGCCTCTTGCGCGTACACGGGGCGGGATCTGTTCGCGGCGTACGATCTGTTGCGTAACCACGGGTAATTTACTAGTCGTCAGAGGACAACAGAATTCCGTGCAATGCGGGCGACGCACGCGGTACGAACCGCTTCGCGGTGAACAAGTTCGGGGCTTGTGGATTCAACCTGGCCCGGTATGGTCAAGTCCGGTTCGGCCGTTACGGCCGCACAACAACAAGTCGTGGGGACGTGACAGCCTACGGGAGCAGGACCGGTGTTGCCCGGACTTCCGGCTATTTGTCCAGCGGAGGGGGCGTACGTGGAACGCTGCACGGGAGGGACGTCGCGGCCGATGTCACCGAACGAGGCATATGTCTGTTTCATGCGGTCTTGCTGAGTCTGGCGTATGTCGTTAAGCACCTTGATCCCAGCGATCCCGAAGGAGCAGTGATTACGGGCACATTCCGTGTTCGGCAGTGCGATGACCGGCCAAGACCGACCGAATGACGACCGAAAAACGTTCGAGGCGAGGCAGACCATGGATGCTCCGACCACGACGCCGGCCGACAACAATGGCTCCGGCGGCGACAGCGGGGGATGGGGCTGGTTCACCCCGACTCCGGGCCGGAAGCGGAGCGCTCCCGATGGCGGGGACCGGGAGCAGGGCGAGGACCGGATACCCAGCCGCGCGGTGAGCACGATACGGCCGGTGGGCACGCCCGGCACGGACCGGCGCCCGGAGCCCGACCCCGACTCCGCTTCCGCGCAGGCGGCTCACCCCGGGCAGCAGTCGTACCCCGGCCGGCAGCGGACGGACGAGCATCAACGGGTGTCCGACGGAGCCCCCGGGCAGAGCAACGATGGACTCGGACAGAGCCGCGGCGCTCCCGTCCGGAACGGTGCCGCTCCGGATCGGAACGGTGGTCAGGCTCCCGGGGAGCCGCCGCAGAGTGCGTACTTCGCCACCCCTCCGCCGTATCCCGTGCCCCAGCGCCCTGCCCATGACGGGCCGCCCCCGGAGGGTGCCCCTCCCGGCTCCTCGTTCGACGGGCCGAGACCCGGAACCTGGTACGGACCGGGCGCCGCGTCCGCGGGCGGCGGTGCGGGCGAGTCCAGGCGGAACGATTCCGCGCATACGGACAGCGGTTCCGGCGGCTTCTCCTTCTTCGGTGACGCGCCCGCGCACCAGGCACCCCCGCGAGCGACAGTGCCGCCGCAGGCCCCCGCCGAGCAGTCAGCACCCGTCCAGGCGCCGAGCGGCGATCAGCGGCCGGCACCGCCTGGTGCAAACCCGAGCCCGGCTACTGGCCCCGCCGAGAACCCCGGGCCCGCCGCGAGCCCCGGCCCCGAGAACCCCGGGCCCGCCGCGAATCCCGGGCCCGGCCCGAGCGCCGCCGCCGACGACGATGCCACCGCGGGAAAGACCGCAGGCCCGGGCGCTGAGAACCCCTCGCCCGACGCGATTCTCATCCGCCGCACCATGGCCGAGATCCGGCCCATCGCGGACAAGGTCACCTCGTACTTCTACGCGATGCTCTTCGTCCGCCACCCGGATCTGCGCGGGCTCTTCCCCGCCGCCATGGACACGCAGCGCGACCGTCTCTTCCGCGCGCTGCTCACCGCCGCCGAGCACGTCGACGACGCGGGAACGCTCACCGAATACCTCGTGGGCCTCGGCCGCGGCCACCGCAAGTACGGCACCAAGCCCGAGCACTACCCGGCCGTCGGCGAGTGCCTGCTCCTCGCGCTCGGGCGCTACGCCACATCGAGCTGGGACACGGAGACCGAGGCCGCCTGGGTGCGCGCCTACACCGCGATCTCCCAGATCATGATCGACTCCGCGGCGGCGGACGAGCGCACCGCTCCCGCCTGGTGGGAGGCCGAGGTCGTCTCCCACGACCTGCGCACCTCCGACATCGCGGTCGTCACGCTGCGCCCGAGCCAGCCCTACCCCTTCCGCGCCGGCCAGTACGCGACGCTCGAGACCCCGTGGTGGCCGCGCGTCTGGCGCCACTACTCCTTCTCCTCCGCGCCACGATCGGACGGTCTGCTCACCTTCCACATCAAGGCGCTCCCGGCCGGCTGGGTCTCCAACGCCCTTGTCCACCGCGCCCGTCCGGGCGACGTCATCCGCCTCGGGCCTCCGGCGGGATCGATGACCGTCGACCACACGACCGACAACGGCCTGCTCTGCCTGGGCGGCGGCACCGGAATCGCGCCCATCAAGGCGATCGTCGAGGACGTCGCGGAGCACGGACGCAAGCGCGCGGTGGACGTCTTCTACGGCGCCCGCAGGGATTACGACCTCTACGACATCGACACGATGCTGCGGCTCGAGCAGACTCACCCGTGGCTCCGTGTCCGGACCGTCGTCGCCGACGGTCACGCCCCGGCGGGAGCCATGACCGGCCTACTGCCTGAAGCAGTGAGCCAGTTCGGCCCCTGGGACACCTACGACGCCTATCTCTCCGGACCACCCGGACTGGTCAGCAACGGCGTCGACACCTTGGTCGGGATCGGTATTCCGCCCCACCGGATCCGTCACGACTCCATCGAAGAACTGCTCGCATCCGCACCCCGTGAGGGTGCTTGAGGAGGATTCACGTGGGGGCGGAACCAGTCAGCGACGGTTCTACTCCGGTCACGGTGCGTTCCGCCGTACGACCGGGCAGCGACGGAGAACACGCGCTTCAGGAGCGCATGGGCACCACGGAGAGGGCGGACCGCTTCTACGCGGATCAGGTGCTCGACCGGCTCAACGACCGGATGCAGGAGTTCGTCGGGCGTCAGGAGATGTTCTTCCTCGCCACGGCCGACCGGCACGGCGAGTGCGACTCCACGTTCCGGGCCGGTCCTCCCGGGTTCCTCCAGGTTGTCGACGACAAGACGCTCGTCTACCCCGAGTACCGGGGCAACGGCGTGCTCGCCAGCCTCGGCAACATCGAGGAGAACCCGCACCTGGGCATTCTCATGGTCGACTTCCTCCGCGACCGGATCGGTCTGCACGTCAACGGTCGCGCCCGCATCGTGCCCGACGCCGACATGCGGGCGGCGTATCCGGACCTGCCGACGGACCCGGCGCCGGGCCGCCGCGCCCAGCTCTGGGTCGAGGTCTCGGTCGAGGAGGCGTACATCCACTGCGCCAAGCACATCCCGCACCTGCAGGAGGTCCCGCCGCAGGAGCACGGTCGCCGGGCCTGGGGTGCGGACGACGTCAAGCGCAAGGGCGGCGACTTCTTCGGCGCCGCGGCCGAAGCGAAGGAACGGGAACCCCACCGTCGTCAGGCACCGCCGGCCCGTGCCTTCCGCGCGGCGGCCGAGCAGGTACTCGCCGATGCGCGGAAGCGACGGACCCCCGAGCCCGAGCACCAGCCCTTCACGGGCTGGTTCGTCTAGACGCCCGTCACCGGTCGCCGTAGAGGACAGGGCACGCGTGGCGGCCGGTGATCCGTCCGTCTCCCTCGGGGACCGGGAACACGTCGCGGTCGGGGACAATGGGGTGACGTCCCGCGCTTTCGCACGGGCACCCCACGCGGCAGGAGGACACGTCCGTTGGCCTCGAAGCACCAGGTCGCTCCCACCCCGGGAGACGGCCAGGACGCCGCAGCCTCCGCTGCACTGCGGGCGGACTGCGCCAGCTGCTTCGGACTGTGCTGCGTGGCCCTTCCCTTCGCCCGTTCCCCGGATTTCGCCGCCGACAAGGCCGCGGGCGAGCCCTGTACGAACCTTGGCACGGACTTCCGCTGCGGCATCCACGGCGACCTGCGGGAGCAGGGTTTCCCCGGCTGCACGGTCTTCGACTGCTTCGGCGCGGGGCAGAAGGTCTCGCAGATCACCTTCGGCGGGAAGGACTGGCGGAAGGCGCCAGGCACGACGGGGCGGATGTTCGCCGTGTTCCCGGTGATGCGGCAGCTCCACGAACTGCTCCGGTACCTCACCGAAGCACTGTCCATGCCACAGGCCCGCCCTCTCCACGGCGATCTCCGCCGCGCGCTCGACGCGACCGAACGCCTCACCCACCAAAGCCCCGAGGCCCTGGCGGACCTCGATGTCGCCGCCGTCCGGCACGATGTGGGCGCTCTGCTGCAGCGGGCCAGCGAACTGGTGCGGGCCACCGTCCCCGGTCCTCGCGGGAAGCGTGGAAACCGTGGGAACCGCGGAGACCGCAGGGGAGCCGACCTCATCGGTGCCCGCCTCGACGGGGCGGACCTGCGGGGCGCAGACCTCCGCGGCACGCTCCTGATCGCCGCCCGTCTCCGAAGGGCCGATCTGCGGGGTGCCGACCTCCTCGGGGCGGACCTCCGGGACACCGATCTGCGCGGTGCCGACCTGACCGGGAGCCTCTTCCTCACTCAGCCCCAGGTCACTGCGGCACGCGGGGACGCGGCCACGCGCCTGC
This sequence comes from Streptomyces sp. NPDC051776, assembly GCF_040681345.1. Lineage (NCBI taxonomy): Bacteria > Bacillati > Actinomycetota > Actinomycetes > Kitasatosporales > Streptomycetaceae > Streptomyces > Streptomyces sp. NPDC051776. The sequence goes on from NZ_JBFAYQ010000002.1 coordinate 245,505, forward strand.
CCGCGGGACTCGACCGCCCCGCTCACTGGCGCTGACAACGGCGCCGCGGACGACGGGCCGGCTGCCGTCCCGGGTATCGCCCAGGTTCGATATCGGCACAGGTCCGGCATCGGCCCCGAGTCGGTCTCAGCCCAGGTCCGGCGCGTGCATTGCGCGCACGCCCTCGATGTTGCCGTCCAGGTAGTGGCGCAGCGACAGCGGGACCACCTCAACCGAAGCGATCCCCACGCGGGTGAACGGGATGCGCACGATCTCGTACTGCCCACACGGTTCGTCCACTTCCGGCCCGTGGCGTCGCGAGGGGTCCATCGACTCAAGCCGGCAGACGAAGAAGTGCTGCACCTTCACGCCCGTCACGCCGCCGTCGCTGATGTGCTCGACGGTGTCGACGAAGACCGGTACGACATCGGTGACTTTCGCGCCCAGCTCCTCGTCGACCTCGCGGTGCAGGGCGTCCACGACGGTCGCGTCGCCCGGCTCGACGCCGCCGCCCGGTGTGATCCAGTACGGCGCGTGGCCCGGCTTGGTCCGCTTGATCAGGATCATCTGGTCGCTGTCGAGCAGGATGGCGCGAGCGGTGCGCTTGACCACGGGGCGAACGGTCATGGAGAAGGTGTGGCCCAGGTCCGGCCCGCCGAAACCGCCGCGGAGCAAAGTCGTGTCCCCTGCCGCCCACCGCCCACCGCCCACGGCACACGGCCCACGGCCCACCGCCTACCGCCCACGGCCCACCGCCTACCGCCTACCGCCCACGGCCCACGGCCCACCGCCCACGGCGTCACCAGTCCGCGGCCGCCCGCCCACCGCCTACGGCGTCACCAGTCCGCGGCCGCCCGCAGCAGCCACTCGTGCGCGCGTGCCAGATGCGGCAGCGCGAGCGTCCCGGCCCGTACGGCCAGGAAGTAGGTGCGCAGCGGCGGAACCGCCGGATCGAGGAGCGCGACGATCTCCCCGGTGTCCAGCGCGTCCTCGCACAGATAGCGGGGCAGTACGGCGAGTCCCGCACCGGAGACGGCGCAGCCGAGGACGGCCCGCAGATCGGGTGCGACGACCGTGGCCGTGGCTGCCGGTTTGGCGTCGAAGACCGCGGCCCAGTAGCGGGAGACCAGCGGCATGCTCTCGTGGACCTCCACCACGGGGAGCTGATCCAGCGCGTGCGCTCCGTGCACCTGGACTCCGCCCGTAGCGCCGATACGCGCCGCCCACCGGGGCGAGGCCACCAGGACGTGTTCCTCGTCGCACAGCGGTGTGGCCGTGAGCAGCCCTCCCCGCGGACGGGCCGTGGTGATCACGAGGTCGTGGTGACCCGCGGCCAGTCCGTCGAGTGTGTCCTCGGCGCTGCCGAACGCGGTGCGCAGGGCCAGACCCTGGCCGATGAGCGGGGTGAGCGCGGGGAGCGCGCGCAGAGCGGTGAACTCCGGTGGGCCCGCCAGATGGAGCGTGCGCTCGGCGGAGCCCTCGTCGAGGCCGGCCTCGGTGATCTCCAGCAGTGCGTCGAGGTGCGGGGCGACCTTGTGCGCCAGTTCGTCACCGGTGGTGGTGGGGGTGACGCCGCGCGCCTGCCGGAGGAAGAGCGGGCGGCCCAACTGCCGCTCCAGCGACCGGATCTGGCTGGTGACGGCGGGCTGGGAGAGGCCGAGGAGGGCGGCGGCACGGGTGAAGGACCCGGCCCGGTGCACGGCGACGAAGGTACGGAGCAGGGCCAGATCCATGCCCACCCCTCATGATCGACGGCGCTCGAACCGCTGCCAACTATAAATTTGTCGATAGGCTTGTGTCGCTACTGTGATTGGACACTGACGCAGAGTCAATTAGCCTTGAATCAACGGTTCGTTGTGCGTTGAACCGGGGCGGTTCGAGCCACGAGGGGGGAGGCTCGAGCCGCCCGCAACGGGACCACCGTCCGTATTCCGTACGGTCCTTCGCTACGCGCCCGCCGCCTCCTCCAGCGCGCCCAGCACATCCGCGACCAGGTCCTCCACGTCCTCGACGCCCACCGAGAAGCGGATGAAGCCCTCGGGCACCGCGTCCCCGCCCCACCGTCCGCGCCGCTCGGCCGTGGACCGCACGCCGCCGAAGCTCGTCGCGTCGTCGGTCAGGCGCAGCCCGGCCAGAAACCGCTCCGCGTGCGCCCGGTCGGGCAGGGTGAAGGAGACCACGCAGCCGAAACGGCCGCTGCGCATCTGGCGCGCCGCCAGGGAGTGCGCGGGATCGGAGGGCAGGCCGGGGTGGCGCAGACCCGTGATCTCCGGGCGGTCGCGCAGCGCCCCGGCGAGGGCCAGGGCGTTCGCCGCCTGCCGGTCGACCCGCAGGTGGAGGGTGGCCAGCGAGCGGTGGGCGAGCCAGGCCTCCATCGGGCCGGGGATGGCGCCGGCGGTCTTGCGCCAGAGGCGGACGGCGGCGGCGAGTTCGGGGTCGCGGCAGGAGACGTGGCCGAGGAGCAGGTCGCCGTGGCCGGTCAGCGCCTTGGTGCCGCTGGCCACCGAGAAGTCGGCGCCCAGGTCGAGGGGCCGCTGGCCGAGCGGAGTGGCGAGCGTGTTGTCGACGGCGACGAGCGCACCCGCCGCGTGCGCGGCGTCCGCCAGCCGCCGGATGTCGCACACGTCCAGGCCGGGATTGGACGGCGTCTCGATCCACAGCAGCCTGGCGCCCTGCACCTGCTCGATCTGGGCGTCGCCCGCGGTGGGCGCGGTCCGCACCTCGACCCCGTACGCCTCCAGGCGTTCGCGCACGAGCGGCAGGGCTTGGTAGCCGTCGGCCGGGAGCACGACCGCGTCGCCCGACCGCACCTGGGAGAGCAGTACGGCGGAGATCGCACCCATTCCGGAGGAGAACGTCATGGTCTGCACGTCGTCGGCGCCCGGAGCCTCCAGTTCGCCGATGGCCCGCTCCAGGCCGGTCCAGGTCGGGTTGTCGTCGCGGCCGTAGGTGTAGGGGCCGACGGCGTCGCCGGGCAAGTGGTAGTGGGCGGCGAAGACCGGACCGGGCAGCGCCGGTTCGTACGCCGCGGGCTCGGGCAGCCCGGCCCGTACGACCCGGGTTCCGTCACCGGTCATGTGCAGCCTCCTGGCGGTTGTCGAGTGCGGGGCGCACCGCCTCGAGCAGCGCCGCCGCGGCCGGCTCGATGAGGGCGAGAGCGTGCTCGAAGCCCTCGCGGTCGCCGTAGTAGGGGTCCGGGACGTCGAGGCCGTCGCCGGTGTCGTCGGCATGGGACAGCAGCAGGCGCACCTTGGCCCGGTCCTCGGGGGTGGGGGCCAGGGCACGCAGCTCCCGCAGGTGCCCGCGGTCGAGCGCGATGACCAGATCGCGCTCGGCGAACCACTCCTGGCGGAACCGGCGGGCCGTGTGCCCGGAGGTGTAGCCGGAGGTCAGCAGGGTCTCGACGGCCCTGCCGTCCGCCTCCTCGCCCTCGAACCAGCCACCGGTCCCGGCGCTGTCCACCTCGATGAGCGCGCCGAGACCGGCCTCCTCGACGCGGGCGCGGAAGACGGCCGCGGCCATGGGCGAGCGGCAGATGTTGCCGGTGCACACGAAGCACACCCGGTACGGGTGGCGGGAGGACGGGCTCATGCGCCCATCATCCGTCACCGGGTTCAGTCGTCGTCCGGGAGGACGACGTGCATCGCCCAGGAGACGATCGCGACGATCAGACCGCCGAGTACCGCGGTCCAGAAGCCGTCGACATGGAAGGAGAGATCGAACTCACCCGCAAGCCAGGAGGTGAGCAGCAGCATCAGGGCGTTGATCACCAGCGCGATCAGGCCGAGGGTGAAGATGTAGAGCGGGAGCGCCAGGAGCTTGACGACCGGCTTGACGAAGAAGTTCACGAGCCCGAAGAGCAGGGCCACGAGTATCAGGGTGAGGATCTGGCGGCCGGTGTTGTCGCCCGTCAGCGTGATGTCCTTGAGCAGCCAGATGGCCACGGCCAGGGCCGCCGCGTTCGCGATCGTCTTGACGAGGAATTGCTTCATGGTGAGATCGTGACAGACCCGAACGGCAATGCTTAGGGGTGGGACAGGGATGAAGGCGTTCCGGCTGGATGAACTCGAGGCGGAACGCGCCGCCAATGACGGTGCATACCTTCAGTTTCTGCGCGAAAGCAACATGTCGGTCGGCCTGTACGCACTGGACGCCGGGACCGCCGACAGCCAGCAGCCGCACCGCCAGGACGAGGTCTACTTCGTGGTCAGCGGCCGTGCCTCGATCACGGTAGGAATGGAGACCACGCAGGTAGCGCGAGGCAGCGTCGTCTATGTGCCGGCCGGTGTCGCCCACAAGTTCCACCACATCAGCGAGGACCTGCGCGTCCTGGTCGTCTTCTCTCCTCCTGAGAGCTGAGTCACGGGCCCGGTTCCCTAGGGGGCCGGTCAGGGAAGGACCGGGGGCCCGCGGCCGCCCGTACGCGACCCGGCCCACCTAGCATCGAAGACAGCAACCAGTTCCCGGACGGACCGGGAGCGAAGAAGCGGAAGCAGGGACGGACGTGGCGGTCAAGGAGATCTACGCGGGTCTGCCGTGGTGGGTGAAGTGGGTGGCGGTGCCCTTGCTCGCGCTCCTCGTCTTCGGCGGCCTGATACTCAAGGTGCTCGGTGTCGTCATCGCGCTGCTCTTCAAGCTGCTGGTGTTCGTCGCCCTCGTCGCCGGACTCATCTACGTGGTGCGGAGGTTCACCTCGTCCTCCTCCGGCGGCCGCTAGCGGCCCGGGGGCGGACCTTCGCACCCGGTGCCGGCCGGTCGGCGGAGACGACCAGTGCGGCGAGGACAGTGGTCACCGGCACCGACGCGACCAGCCCGATGCTGCCGACCAGGGTCCGTACGATCTCCTCCGCGACGATCTCGCTGTTGGCCACGGTCGACACATCGCTCCGGGCGACCGAGAACAGGAGCAGCAGCGGCAGCGCCGCGCCCGCGTAGGCCAGGACGAGGGTGTTGACCACCGACGCGATGTGGTCCCGGCCGATGCGCAGGCCCGCGCGGTAGAGCTGACGCACGGTCATCGTCTCGTCGGCCTGCTTGAGTTCCCACACCACCGACGTCTGCGTGACCGTCACGTCGTCCAGGACTCCCAGCGAGCCGATGACGACACCGGCCAGCAGCAGGCCGCTCAGGTCGATCTCCGGATAGAGGCCGTGGATCAGCCCGGTCTCGTCCGAGGTGTTGCCGGTGAGCTGTGCCCAGCCGATGAAGAGCGACCCCAGCAGCCCGATCAGCAACAGGGAGACCAGTGTGCCGAGGGCGGCCACCGACGTCCGCGCGCTGAGGCCGTGGCAGGAGTAGAGGGCGATCAGCATGATCGTGCTGCTCCCGACGATCGCCACGATCAGGGGGTTCGAACCGTGCAGGATCGCCGGGAGGATGAAGAACGACAGCACGGCGAAGCTGACGGCGAGGGCGATCAGCGCCATGAGTCCCCGCATCCGGCCCACCACCACGACGGCGAGTGCGAAGATCCCCGCGAGCAGTGCCATGGGGAACCCGCGGTCCACATCGGTGACCGAGTACTGCAGCTCTGGCGGGGCGTCAGGCGCGTACGCGACGACGACCCCTTGGCCGGTGGTGAGTTGGCGCGGTGCGCCGGGCTCCACGATCTCCTGGAACCTCCGGCCCGCGTCCCTGCCCGAAGTCACCTCGACCGTCGCGCGCTTGCAGGTGCCGCGCGCCGTCTGCCCGCCGCCGGGCTGCCGCTGCGAACCATCGGCCGGCGGGGGCTGCTGCGGCCGGGCGTTGACCTCCCTGCAGTCGACCTCCTCGACCTTTACGACCCGACCGGACTCGGTCTGCCGGTCGAAGCCGAGTCCGGACCGCTCGTGCTCGGGGACACCGCCCGGCCACAGCACGATCAAACCGGCCAGGACAGCCGCGGCGAACGGGATCAACACCGCGGCGATGACCTTGCGGAGGTGCTGGGAGACGGGCGCGGCGGGCCCGTGGCTGTGGCTGTGGCTGTGGCTGTGATGGTGGGGCTCGGGCTCGGGTGTCACAGCCCGCATCATCGCAAAGACGGCTGACCGCGCGATGCCCCGCCGTCCGCTTCGCATCCGCAGCCTCTCCGACCGGCCCTCGGCTCCGCCGTGGGAGTCCCCCTTTTCCCGTCCCGGAACCACCCGTTACGGTGGTGGCGCCTTTGCACACGCGGGAGCTCGGAGCACCGGGCTGAGAGGGCGCTGACCTCCGTACGGGGTGTCCGGCCGATGCCGGGGACCGTCCGCGGAAGCCGCTGCGTCGACCGCCGAACCTGTTACCGGGTAATGCCGGCGTAGGGAGTAGGTCTCATGACCATTCACGATGCACGCACGTCTGCCAGCAGCGACTCGTCCGAGATCGGCTGGCACAAGGACTACGTGACCGGCTCGCGCCCGGACTTGAGGGTCCCCGTGCGGCGAGTGCACCTCACCAACGGGCAGGACGTCACGCTCTACGACACCTCGGGCCCGTACACCGACCCCACCCTGGAAACCGATGTCCGGCGCGGCCTCGCGCCGGTGCGGGAGAACTGGATCATCGCCCGGGGCGACACGGAGGAGTACGCCGGCCGGCCGGTGCGTCCCGAGGACGACGGCATCAAGCACACCTCGCCGCGCGGCGGACTGCGCAATCTGGACGCGGTCTTCCCCGGCCGCCCGCGCCTTCCCCGGCGCGGGCGCGACGGCAGGGCCGTGACCCAGCTCGCGTACGCGCGCCGTGGCGAGATCACGGCGGAGATGGAGTACGTGGCGCTCCGCGAGAAGGTCTCGCCCGAGGTCGTCCGTGAGGAGATCGCCGCCGGCCGCGCCGTCCTCCCGGCGAACGTGAACCACCCGGAGATCGAGCCGATGATCATCGGCAAGCGGTTTCTGGTGAAGGTCAACGCCAACATCGGTAATTCCGCGGTCACTTCGTCCATCGAGGAGGAGGTGGAGAAGATGACCTGGGCGACCCGCTGGGGTGCCGACACGGTCATGGACCTCTCCACCGGCCGCAACATCCACACCACCCGCGAGTGGGTGCTGCGCAATTCCCCCGTCCCCATCGGCACCGTGCCCCTCTACCAGGCGCTGGAGAAGGTCGACGGCAAGGCTGAGGAACTGACCTGGGAGATCTACAAGGACACCGTCATCGAGCAGGCCGAGCAGGGCGTCGACTACATGACGGTCCACGCCGGCGTCCGTCTGCCGTACGTCCCGCTGACGGCGCGCCGCAAGACCGGCATCGTCTCGCGCGGCGGCTCGATCATGGCGGCCTGGTGCCTGGCCCACCACAAGGAGTCGTTCCTCTACGAGCACTTCGAGGATCTCTGCGACATCCTTGCCTCCTACGACGTCACGTACTCGCTCGGCGACGGCCTGCGGCCCGGCTCGATCGCCGACGCCAACGACGAGGCGCAGTTCGCCGAGCTGAAGACGCTCGGCGAACTGAACCGGATCGCCAAGGCCCGCGGCGTGCAGACGATGATCGAGGGCCCGGGCCACGTCCCGATGCACAAGATCAAGGAGAACGTCGACCTCCAGCAGGAGATCTGCGAGGAGGCCCCGTTCTACACGCTGGGCCCGCTGACCACCGACGTCGCGCCCGCTTACGACCACATCACCTCGGGCATCGGCGCGGCGATGATCGCCTGGTGGGGCACGGCGATGCTCTGCTACGTCACGCCCAAGGAGCACCTTGGACTTCCGGACCGGGACGATGTGAAGACCGGCGTCATCACGTACAAGATCGCCGCCCACGCGGCGGACCTGGCGAAGGGGCACCCGGGGGCGCAGGAGTGGGACGACGCGCTGTCGGACGCGCGTTTCGAGTTCCGCTGGGAGGATCAGTTCAACCTGGCCCTCGACCCGGACACGGCCCGCGCCTTCCACGACGAGACGCTCCCGGCGGAGCCGGCGAAGACCGCGCATTTCTGCTCGATGTGCGGCCCGAAATTCTGCTCGATGAAGATCAGTAGAAGCATCACCGAGCAGTTCGGCGGAGACGCGGCCGGGGCGACGGCGGAGGAGGTCGCCGAGGGGATGCTCCAGAAGTCGAGGGAGTTCGCGGCGAGCGGGAACCGGGTGTACCTGCCGCTTGCCGACTAGGAGGGCAGTCCGGTTGAGGCCCTTCCCCCTGGGCGGGCCTCAACCAGGTCCGGGTCCGCGCTCCGTGCCCGTAGTCACGAGCTGTGCCCGCGTCGTCGACTTTCTGAGCGCCGCCGTCGTCCACCGCTTCCTGACCTGCTCACCTCGGCCGGACCTGAAGGTCGATGACCTTCACAGGATCATTCGTGAAGGTTCGCACTCCGCGTTCCCGCGCGAAAGCGCTCCCCGAGTCCTGAGCATTGCCCTGGAAGTCTCGGCAACGTAGGCGAGGACGAAGACGCCTTCGGCGATCAGACTGAGGATCCCGTAGGGCGGTTCCCAGTCCTCTTCATGGAAGCCGGGCAATCCGACGGTGCGGGACAGGAGGAAGCCGACGAACATGCCGGCCGTGACCAGCGTGCCGATCAGCCATGCGGGAGTCGAATTCCGCCGGGCCAGGCCTCCGGCGGTGTAGAGCAGCGCGAGGCCGCCGACCAGGAAGAGGATTCCGACGTAAGGCATTTCCTCCAGATATTCCGGGGTGAGCAGGAGATGGATTACCGCGGTTGTGAGAGCGCACAAGGCGGCTGTTCCTCGCAGCGCAATGCTGATCGCAGAGGAAGTCATTCGCACTCCTCGGGGAATCTTTGGCGGCGAGCACGCCGTCGATCTGTGGATCTGGTGGGATAGGCGACCAAAGGGCAGTGGGCGGGCAGCGCCTGCGCAGCGCCGCTGCACGGTTTGCCGCGGCGACGGGGGCCCACCCGGTCAGGCGGGGGCCACCGGAGAGCGCAATCTCGTGCGGGTAGTGAATCTGCCGCGGGGGAGGGAGGGCTCGAAGCTGTAATGCGAAGGGGGCCATGGCAGCGTGCTCCTGATGAATCGGCGGCCCGAACGGCCGCGTCCACTTCCAGGTTGGACGTGCGCTGCACCAGGACTCGCTCACGTTCTCTTCAGAACCGGTAAAGATCTACCGGCGAGGGCCCGATGGTGCGCGCGGCAGGGGCTCACCGGGCCGATTCCGTGTCCGATCGTGGAGCCTGAGGAAAGGGCCGCGGCTTCGAGGCCAACCTCTCCACCACTCAACCCGGTTGCAGTGATCCGCATGGGCACGAAAGGGGAGGAGCCCCTGGCCGTACGGCGATCGCAGGACCTGGCCGGCGGGTCAGGACGTCAGAGCGGAGAGCGCCGCCTTCGCCGCGGTGATGGCGCCCTTCTCCATCTCCGCGGCTCCCGGCGCCTTCTCGTTGTCGAAGTCGGCCCCGTTGTAGGTCACGGTGACCAATGCGTTCGCCTTCCGGACGACGACCGTGACCTCGCGGGTCTCCTGGCCGTCGTCCTCGGTGAGTTTCGAGCCGACCGACGCCTCGTCGCCGAGGCCGCCGGTGTCGCTGGCCAGCTCGCGGTTGTCGTAGATCGTGCGAGCGGATTTGTCGTCGGTGACCTCGAACGTCACATCGAGCCAGCGGTAGTCGAACCCTTTCAGCTTGTTCCAGGCGCAGCCCGTACGGCGCTTGGGGTCGCTCGTGTCGAGTTCCTTGCCCTCCGCCTTCGCGCCGGGGACCAGCTCCTTCACCGTCGCCGCGGGAATGGCCGCACACGCGGAGGGGGCCTCGTCGATCGCAGGCGCGGCTGTCGCGGTCCGCTCGGGGCCGGACGCGGGCGCGTCGGAGCGGGCCTCCTCGGCGGGGCGGGCCATGGCCCAACCTGCCGTGGCGAGCACGGCGACCGGCAGGAGCCGGGCGGTCAGCGTCAGATGCAGAGACGGCACAGCGGCGTTCTCTTCGGTCGTGGGGGTGCGACCCCATGAGATTGCCATACGAATCCGGCCACGAACAGACGTGCCGGGCACCCGGTACGACGCGGCCGGTTGGAGGCCTCGGAACGGCCGGGGGCGCGCGGACTCCGCGTCGCCACCGAAACCCGTCCTCTACGTCGGCTCGTGCTCCGGCCCGCCGTACTCCGGGCTCGTGTAGCCGGGACTCTCGAACGAGGGGCGGGTCGAGGTCTCCTCCGGACCGCCCTCCGTGCTGAACGCCGGCCGCGAATAGCCCAGATGGGGCGTACGGTGCTGCGCCTCCGCGCCGCCGTGCGCGCTGCCCTGTCCGCCGTGCGCGCTGTCCTCCGCGCCGCCGTACTCGCTGCCCTTTCCGCCGCCCTGCGCGCCCTCCCCGCTCCTGCGGGCCGGGGCCGCCGGGTCGGCCAGCGCCTCGCGGAAGAACGGCAGGACGCCGCGTTCCAGCAGGGCCTGCCGCCATGCCTCTCTCGCACGGCCGAGCTCCAACGCTCGTTCGTCCTGCGCCGAGGCGCGCAGCGAGCTGGAGCCGTTGCGCAGCGCGGTGAGCAGAAGGCCGGCCATGGCCAGGACGACGCCGCCGGCGGTCAGGGCCACGAACACCCAGCCCGTATTGATCAGCGGGGCGGCGGCGGGCTCGTCCGCGTCGACGGCGCGCAGCACGTAGCCGACGAGTAGGAAGATCACGGCTGCGATGGCGGCCAGCAGGGGAGCGAGGACGCAGACGATGGCGACGAGACCCGCGCCCGTGGCCTCGGCCGGACCGGTCATGGCCGCGGCGAGCCCGATCGCGCCGCCGCCGTCCTGCCCGGTGGCGGTCCCGGACTCCGTGCCGTGGACCGCATCGGACGACGGCGAGCGCAGCTGATCGCGCAGTTTGACGTAGTCCTGGTACTCGGCCGCTGCGCAGGAGGATATGGCGGCGGAGGCGGCGAGCGCCATGGTGCGCAACTGCTCGGTGTTGAGCCGGCGGCCCACTTCGGCCAGATCCGGCCGGCTGCTCGCCGTGCGCAGCGCCTCGCCGAGGATCCGCTCGAACTCCGGGCGGTCCTCGGGAAGCAGATGCGGAGCGCTGTTCATGTGCATCCCCCGGTGCTCCGTAGGCCTGCGTGCCGGCTCTCACCGGGCAGTTGGGCGGAAACGGAGGAGAGCCTGCTACGGATAAGCCGATGGTAGAGCGGTTACGGCGCAGGGTGACAGGGGGTTTCCGGAAAATGCCCGCTTCGCGGAGGCGACCTGTGCCCGTATGTCCCCGTCCGTAATCCTCAATCGCTCAACGGCAGTTGAACGACGAGCAGCTTTCCGGCCATTGTGACCCCGCCGTCCATGGCGATGGCGAGCCCGTCGGCGTAGACGTGCGGTCCCTGGACGTCCGGCCCCGCGCCGTCCTCGGCGTCCTCCGAACCCACCTCGCCGAGCAGGTACGGAATGGGGCTGTGGCCGTGGACGATGCGCCGGCCGCCGTACCGCGACAGCAGCTCGTGGACGGCCTGCGGCCCGGATTCGTCGCGGAAGGCGAAACGCTTGGTGAACTTGCGGAAGAGATCCCAGCATTCGTCCGCGTCGTTGCGCTGAAGGATCTCGGTGACCCGGTCGTTGACCGCCTCGATCGAGTCACCGAACTCCAGGTAGGCGGTCGTGTCGGAGTGGACGAGCAGGTGCGCGTCCTCCTCGGCGATGGCGTCCAGCCGGGACATCCACTGCAGGTGGTGGTCCTCCAGGCGCTCCATGTCGCTGCGCTGGCCGCCGTTGAGGAGCCAGGCGGCCTGGAAAGAGGCCGTGCCCGCACCGGAGTTGACTGGTGTGTCGGCGAACCGCTTGGCCCCGATGAGCAGCAGTTCGTGATTGCCCATCAGGGCCTTGCAGTAGCCGCCCGCCGCGGCGGCTTCCGCCGAGAGCCGCATGACGAGGTCGATGACGCCGATGCCGTCCGGGCCGCGGTCGGTGAAGTCGCCGAGGAACCACAGCCGGGCGGTGCCGGCGGCCCAGTGGTCCTCGTCGTCGATCAGGCCCTGGGCGTGCAGCGCCGTGCGCAGTTCGTCGAGGTAGCCGTGGACGTCGCCCACCACGTACAGCGGCCCGGGGCCCGCGTCGGGGGCCCCGGCGCCGCCTGCCTCGGGTTCCGTGTCCCCGCTGAGCGGAAGCGTCGCCCCGTCCTGCGCGCCGCGGCCGATGACCGGCAGGTCGCGCTCGGTCGGGGTGTACTCCGACGGAAGGTCCGTCGAGGCGGCGGTGTTCGTCGGGGCGTGCGCGCCCGCCGCAGCGGGCGCGTCAATCCGGGCGGCCGCGTCAATCCGGGCGGGCGTCGGGGGGGCCGCGTACGGGGCAGGCGCTGTCGGGTGCGGACACCCGGGAGCCGGGCGTGGAGCCGCGGGATGTGTGCCCTGCGCCGGTGGGGGCGTCATCCCCTCCGTGGCACCTGCTGCGGGTCCCTGACCGGCCCCCTGAGTCATCGACCCCTCCACCTTCGCGCCGCCGTGCACCGGTCGGACCCTTCCCCTGTCCCGTGCCGGGGGAACCCGGCGAAGCGAGCGGGAGAACCCCTGGTCGGCGGGCGGTCCACGGTGTCGTGCGCCCATCATAGGAATGCCGCTCGCGGCTTGTGACGCACCAGGGGGCTGTCAATCAGGACGGCTTCCGCAGACGTCGGCCATTTCTCCCGAAATTGCCTGGTAGCGACGCGTGGAGACTACGCCAGGGAGCGCATGTCGGCCGAATCAGCTCTGCGGGGCCGATCGTGGCGCGCTCACCGTCGTGCGCGGCGGGCGGCGCTGCGAGGAGGTGCGCACGATCAGTTCGGTCGGTATGACCTGCTCGATGGGGCCCCCGCCGCCCAGACCCTCGATGGCGTCGATGAGCAGTTGCACGACGGCGGTGCCGATCCGGCGGGGTTTGAGGGAGAGCGTGGTGATGGGCGGTTCGGTCGTCGCGTAGACGGTGGATTCGCTGCAGCAGACGAGCAGCAGGTCGTCGGGGACGCGCAGGCCGTAGTGGCGCGCGGCGGCCAGGAGATCCGTGCCGTTGGGATCGAACAGCCCGTAGACGGCGTCGGGACGGTCCGGCCGCGCGAGTAACCGGTCGGCGGCGACGGCCCCTGCGCATGGATCGTGGGCCGGGTACTCCTCGTACACCGGGTCCTGGCCCACACGCTCGCACCAGGAGAGATACGCGGACGTGGAGAGCCGCGTATAGGTGTCGGTGCTCGTCCCGGTGAGCAGTCCGATGCGCCGGGCGCCGGCCTCGGCGAGATGGTCGAGCAGACCGATCACTGCGGCTTCATGGTCGTTGTCGACCCAGGCGGTGACCGGGAGCGAGCCGGCGGGGCGGCCGTCGGAGACGACGGGGAGTCCCTGGCGTACGAGTTCGGTCACCACGGGGTCGTGGTCGGACGGGTCGATGACGACCGTGCCGTCGAGGGCGACGTTCGACCAGACGTCGTGGCGCGAGGTCGCCGGCAGGATGACGAGCGCGTAGCCGCGGGCGAGCGCGGCTGACGTCGCGGCGCGCGCCATCTCGGCGAAGTACGCGAACTCGGTGAAGGTGAAAGGTTCTTCCCCGTACGTGGTGACGGTGAGACCGATGAGACCGGAACGACCGGTCCTGAGGGTGCGGGCCGCGGCCGACGGGCGGTAGCCCAGCCGGTCGGCGACCTCGCGAACATGGCGACGTGTGGCGTCCGGGAGCCGGCCCTTGCCGTTGAGCGCGTCGGAGACCGTGGTGATCGAGACGCCGGCGGCTGCGGCCACGTCCCGGATCCCTGCACGCCCCAGTCGACGGCCGGACGACCGGCTCACCTGGTGCTTCCCTGCTGCTGTCATGGCGAGCCGATAGTAGGGCTCGGGTGGTCCATTAGCGGGACCCCCGGAATCACTGATCACAGGCACGTTTCTGCATGGCTATTCTCCCCCAACTACCTTGAAATGCAAGAGAGTTGAGGTCCAGCTAGGCAATATGGCGGGTCCCTTCGGGCGTTCACCTGCACATGGGCCTATGTCTCGAAGAGGTCTCAAGTCACCTGCACGGGTGACGCGCGCCAAGGCGCGCGCCAGGGGCGCGTGCGGTGACAGGGGGCGCCCCCTTGGCCCTGTACGCCGGTGGACTCAATCCTCATAAGGTGTGCAGTATTGCTGCTGTGCCGGACGGTCGAGGAGGACCCCGCGGTGACTGACAAGACCCCGAAGCTGCGCGATGCGCTGGACGGCATCCCGACGTACAAGCCGGGCCGGCCCGCCGCCGCCGACGGCGGGCGCGTGACGTACAAGCTGTCCTCCAACGAGAACCCCTACCCGCCGTTGCCGGGTGTCATGGAGCAGACGCTGACCGCCGCGGGCAACTTCAACCGCTACCCGGACATGGCCTGCACGGCGCTGGTGGCGGAGCTGTCCGAGCGCTTCGGCGTGCCGCTGGACCATGTGGCGACGGGCACGGGCTCGGTCGGCATCGCCCAGTCGCTCGTCCAGTCCACCGCGGGTGAGGGCGACGAGGTGCTCTACGCCTGGCGGTCCTTCGAGGCGTACCCGATCATTACGCGGATCGCGGGCGCGCGGCCGGTGCAGGTGCCGCTCACCGAGGGCGATGTGCACGATCTGGACGCGATGGCGGACGCGATCACCGACAGGACCCGGCTGATCTTCGTCTGCAACCCCAACAACCCCACCGGCACCGCCGTTCACCGTGCCGAGCTGGAGCGCTTCCTCGACCGGGTGCCGTCCGAAGTGCTGGTGGTGCTGGACGAGGCGTACAAGGAGTTCGTCCGCGACCCCGAGGTGCCCGACGGCCTCGACCTCTACCGCCAGCGCCCGAACGTCTGCGTACTGCGCACCTTCTCCAAGGCGTACGGCCTGGCCGGGCTGCGCGTCGGCTTCGCCGTGGCGCACACTCCGGTTGCGTCGGCGCTGCGCAAGACCGCGGTGCCCTTCGGGGTGAGCCAGCTGGCGCAGGATGCGGCGGTCGCCTCGCTGCGCAGTGAGGACGAGTTGCTGGGTCGGGTCGGCTCGCTGGTCTGCGAGCGCAGGCGTGTGCTCGAGGGCCTTGCCGGGCAGGGCTGGACGGTCCCGGACTCGCAGGCCAACTTCGTCTGGCTGAGACTCGGGGAGCGGACCATGGACTTCGCCGAGGCGTGCGAGAAAGCCGGCGTGATCGTGCGGCCGTTCCCGGGTGAGGGCGTCCGGGCCACGATCGGTGAGACGGAGGCCAATGACCTCCTACTGCGTGTGGCCCGCGAGTTTCGCTCAGGGCGTTAGGCCTCTGGGGCCTTCCGCCACGTCCTGACCCGGGGCCCCCGCGATCCGTCGCGGGGGCCCTGTTTCCGCTGGTAGGGGACCCCCCTCATGGACGTCGGACGCGTGTGCGCCATAATGGCTTGTGAATGTGAACGCTTTCACAAACTCGCTCCCTGAGCACCGTGCGAGCGTGACCGCAACGACGTAAGGAGAGGGCGTCATGGACCTGGCGTTGGCGCCGGAGACGCTGGCCCGTTGGCAGTTCGGGATCACCACCGTCTACCACTTCCTCTTCGTTCCCCTGACGATCTCGCTCGCGGCCCTGACCGCCGGGCTGGAGACGGCGTGGGTGCGGACGGGCAAGGAGAAGTACCTCCGGGCGACCAAGTTCTGGGGCAAGCTCTTCCTGATCAACATCGCCATGGGGGTCGTCACCGGCATCGTCCAGGAGTTCCAGTTCGGCATGAACTGGTCCGACTACTCGCGCTTCGTGGGCGACGTCTTCGGCGCCCCCCTCGCCTTCGAGGCGCTGATCGCCTTCTTCTTCGAGTCCACCTTCATCGGTCTGTGGATCTTCGGCTGGGACCGGCTGCCGAAGAAGATCCACTGCGCCTGCATCTGGACCGTGGCGGTCGGCAGCATGCTCTCGGCTTACTTCATCCTCGCCGCCAACTCCTGGATGCAGCACCCCGTCGGCTGGCGCTTCAACAAGGAGACCGGCCGCGCGGAACTGATCGACTTCTGGCATGTGATCAGCCAGAACACCACGATGGTCGTCGTCTTCCACACCCTCACCGCCGCCTTCCTCGCGGGGGGCGCCTTCATGGTCGGCATCGCCGCGTACCACCTGATGCGCGGTCGGCACATCCCGGTGATGCGCACCTCGCTCCGGCTTGGCCTGATGACCCTGATCGTCGCCGGCCTGCTCACCGCGATCAGCGGCGACCGGCTGGGCAAGGTCATGTTCGAGCAGCAGCCGATGAAGATGGCGGCGGCCGAGGCTCTGTGGGACAGCGAGGCGCCGGCCCCGTTCTCCGTCTTCGCCTACGGCGACGTCGACAAGGGCCACAACGACGTGGCCCTGGAGATCCCCGCCCTGCTGTCCTTCCTCGCCTATGACGACTTCCACTCCGAGGTCCCGGGCATCAACGACGTCAACCGCTTGGAGCAGGAGCGGTACGGACCCGGCGACTACCGGCCCAACATCCCGGTCGCGTACTGGAGTTTCCGGTGGATGATCGGCTTCGGCATGGCGTCCTTCGCCATCGGAATGGTCGGGCTCTGGCTGACCCGCAGGAAGCGCTGGCTGGCCCCGGACTTGCGGACCGGAGAGGACGAGGTGCCCAAGCTCGCCCTCACCCGCAGCCGGACGCTCGGCCCAGAACTCACCACCTGGTACTGGCGGATCGCGCTGCTCACGATCGTCTTCCCGCTGATCGCCAGTTCCTGGGGCTGGATCTTCACCGAGATGGGACGCCAGCCCTGGGTGGTCTACGGCGTGCTGCGCACCGCCGATGCCGTATCCCCCGGTGTCTCGCAGGGCGAGGTCATCACCTCCATGACCGTCTTCACCCTCCTCTACGCGATCCTCGCCGTCGTCGAGGTCCGGCTGCTGGTGAAGTACGTCAAGGCCGGCCCGCCGGAGCTCACCGACTCCGATCTCAATCCGCCCACGAAGATCGGCGGCGACGCGGACGCCGACCGGCCGATGGCCTTCTCGTACTGAGGCCGGAGAGCGCAAGGAGCGAGGCATGGAACTCCACGACGTCTGGTTCGTCGCCATCGCCGTCCTGTGGGTCGGCTACTTCTTCCTCGAGGGCTTCGACTTCGGAGTCGGGGTCCTCACCAAGCTGCTGGCCCGCGACCGCAAGGAACGGCGGGTCCTCATCAACGCCATCGGTCCGGTCTGGGACGGCAACGAGGTCTGGCTGATCAGCGCGGGCGCGGCCACCTTCGCGGCCTTCCCCGAGTGGTACGCCACCCTCTTCTCCGGCTTCTACCTCCCCCTGCTGCTCATCCTGGTCTGCCTGATCGTCCGCGGCGTGGCCTTCGAGTACCGGGCGAAGCGCACCGATGAGCGCTGGCAGACCAACTGGGAGCACGCCATCTTCTGGGCCTCCCTGCTGCCCGCGCTCCTCTGGGGCGTCGCCTTCGGCAACATCGTGCACGGGGTGAAGATCGATGCGAGCAAGGAGTACGTCGGCACCCTGGCCGATCTGTTCACCCCGTACGCCGTGCTCGGCGGACTGGTGACGCTGACGCTCTTCACCTTCCACGGGGCCGTGTTCACCGCGCTCAAGACGATCGGGGACATCCGGCTGCGGGCCCGGAGGCTGGCGACGGGACTCGGAGGTGTGACTGCGGTGCTTGCCCCCGGCTTCATGGTCTGGACCCAGATCGACGGTGGTGACCGCAGCAGCCTCATCGCGATGATCATCGCGGCCGTGGCCCTGCTCGGGGCGATCGGGCTCAATATCGCAGGCCGGGAGGGCTGGTCGTTCGCCCTGTCCGGGGTGGCGATCGCCGCCGCCGTCAGCATGCTCTTCCTGACGCTCTTCCCCGACGTCATGCCGTCGTCGCTGGATCCCAGGTGGAGCCTGACCGTCGAGAACGCCTCGTCCACGCCGTACACGCTGAAGATCATGACCTGGTGCGCGGGCATCGCGGTCCCCCTGGTGCTCCTCTACCAGGGCTGGACGTACTGGGTCTTCCGCAAGCGCATCGGTACGCAGCACATCGCCGACTCCACCCAATGAGCCGCGGCGCCCCGCCGCGGCGCACCCGCCACGGGAAGCCGCCACGGAGAAGCCACCATGGACCTGGGACGTTTCACGTGAAACCTGTTGACCCGCGCCTGCTCCGGCATGCCCGTACCACCCGTGTCTTCCTTGCCGCGGCCGTGTTGCTGGGGCTCGCCGGGGCGGGGCTCGTGGTGGCACAGGCGATGCTCATCGCGGAGGTGGTCGTCGGCGCCTTCCAACGGGACCTGGCGGTCGGTGCGTTGCACACCCCGCTGCTGCTGCTCGCCGCCGTGTCCGGTGGTCGTGGGCTCGTCTCGTGGCTGACGGAGCTGGCCGCACACCGTGCGGCCGCGTCGGTGAAGTCCGAGCTGAGACTGCGACTGCTGGACCATGCCGTACGGCTCGGGCCCGGGTGGCTGGACACGCAGCGCACCGGTGAGCTGACGGCGC
Source organism: Streptomyces sp. NPDC051776 (assembly GCF_040681345.1). Classification (NCBI taxonomy): domain Bacteria; kingdom Bacillati; phylum Actinomycetota; class Actinomycetes; order Kitasatosporales; family Streptomycetaceae; genus Streptomyces; species Streptomyces sp. NPDC051776. The sequence continues at coordinate 263,743 of NZ_JBFAYQ010000002.1, forward strand.
TCGCCACGCGCGGCATCGACGCGCTGGACGGCTACTTCGCCCGCTATCTGCCGCAGTTGGGGCTCGCGGTGGTGGTCCCGGTCGCGGTGCTCGTCCGGATCGTGACGGTGGACTGGGTGTCGGCGGCGGTGGTCGTCGTCACGCTCCCGTTGATCCCTCTCTTCATGGCACTGATCGGCTGGGCCACCCAGGCCCGGATGGACCGTCAGTGGCGGTTGCTGTCGCGGTTGTCCGGCCACTTCCTGGATGTGGTGGCCGGACTGCCGACCCTCAAGGTGTTCGGGCGGGCGCGCGTCCAGGCCGAGTCGATCCGGGCGATCACCGGTGAATACCGCCGGGCCACCCTCCGTACCCTGCGGCTCTCCTTCCTGTCGTCCTTTGCGCTGGAACTTTTGTCGACCCTGTCGGTGGCGCTCGTGGCGGTCGGCATCGGAATGCGCCTGGTCGACGGCGAACTGGACCTCTACACGGGTCTGGTCGTTCTCGTCCTCGCGCCCGAGGCATATCTGCCGTTGCGTCAGGTAGGCGCGCAGTACCACGCGGCGGCGGAGGGGCTGGCGGCTGCGGACGAGGTGTTCGCGGTGCTGCAGACCCCGCCGCGACAGGAACCGTCCGCGGTGGTACCGGACGCGCAGGGCGCCGTGATCCGCGTCGAGGACTTGGTCGTACGCCACCCCGGACGCCCTCAACCCTCGCTCGCCGCCACATCGTTCACCGTGTCCCGCGGTGAGACGGTCGCGCTCGTCGGCCCGAGCGGTGCGGGCAAGTCGACGCTGCTCGGCGCGGTGCTCGGATTCTCCGAACCCGCGTCGGGGCGCGTCCTCGTCGGCGACACCGACCTCGCGTCCGTCTCACGGGAGAGCTGGTGGCGTCAGGTCGCCTGGCTTCCGCAGCGGCCGTACCTCTTCGCGGGGACGATCGCGGAGAACGTCCGCCTGGCCCGGTCGGACGCGGATGACTCGGCGGTCCTGGACGCCCTGCGGGAAGCGGACGCCCTGGACTTCACCGCCGCTCTGCCGGACGGAATGCACACCGTGCTCGGCGAGTGCGGGGCGGGGCTCTCGGCCGGCCAGCGTCAACGGATCGCTCTGGCACGCGTGTTCCTCGCCGACCGTCCCGTGCTGCTTCTCGACGAGCCCACCGCGAACCTCGACGGCGAGACGGAGGCGTCGGTCCTGAACGCGATCGACCGTCTCACGGAGGGCCGTACGGTCCTGCTGGTGGCCCACCGGCCGGCTCTGCTGCCGCTGGCGGACCGCGTGATCACGCTGCGAAGCGCCGGAGGGATGGCGATCCCGGAGGCGGGCGAAGCCGTGGCGCCGGAGATGGTCGCCACAGAGCAGGGCGAGCGGGACGACCTTCGCTCGGGCAGCGGGGGGCCCGGCTCGGGGACCGTCGTCGAGGCTGCCGGTCGGGCGGAGCGGCCGCGGGTTGTCGCGGCGCGGGCGGGTACGACGGAAGCCCGGGCGGGTACGACGGAACCCCGGGCGGGGACGATGGAAGCCCGGCCGGGTACGACGGAACCCCGGCCGGGTACGACGGAACCCCGGGCGGGTACGACGGAAGCCCGGGCGGGTACGACGGAACCCCGGGCGGGTACGACGGAACCCCGGGCAAGGACGATGGAAGCCCGGCCGGGTACGACGGAACCCCGGGCGGGGACGATGGAAGCCCGGGCGGAGTCAGCCGACGTCAGGGGTGCGGAAGAGCGCGGCCGGGACGCGCTGGCGTGGGTGCGGTCGACGGCCGGCGCCCGCCGCGGCCGGTTCGCGCTCGCCCTGCTGCTCGGTGCCCTCGCGCTCGGGAGTGCCGTGGGCCTCATGGCGACCTCCGGCTGGCTGATCTCGCGCGCCTCCCAACAGCCGCCCGTGCTCTATCTGATGGTCGCGGTGACCGCCACCCGTGCCTTCGGCATCGGCCGTTCCGTCTTCCGCTACGCCGAGCGCCTCGTCGCGCATGATGCGGTCTTCCGCATGCTCGCGGACCTGCGCATGGCCGTGTACCGGCGACTTGAGCGCCTTGCCCCCGCCGGGCTCCGGACGACCCGGCGCGGCGACCTCCTCTCCCGGCTCGTCGCCGATGTCGACGCGCTGCAGGACCACGTACTCCGCTGGCTGCTCCCCGCCGGGGCGGCCGTCCTCGTCGGTGCCGGATCGGTCGGGTTCACGACCTGGCTCCTGCCCGAGGCCGGTGCCGTTCTCGCTCTCGGCCTGCTGGCCGCGGGAGTCGGCGTGCCCCTGCTCTCAGGGGCTGTCGCGCGCCGCGCCGAGCGCCGCCTCGCCCCCGCCCGCGGCGCCCTCGCGACCCGGATCGTCGACCTGCTGACCGGCGCCGCCGAGCTGACCGTCGCGGGCGCGCTCCCTGCCCGTACGGGCGAGGCGCGGGCGGCGGACCGCGAGCTGACCGGGGCGGCGGCGCGGTCGGCGGCCGCTGCCGGGGCGGGCGCCGGACTGTCCGCGCTGGTCTGCGGTCTGACCGTGGCGGCCGCCGCGTGGACCGGGGTGCAGGCCGTGCACGACGGGCGATTGGCGGGAGTGGCGCTGGCCGTCGTCGTGCTGACACCGCTCGCCGCGTTCGAGGCGGTGGCGGGCCTCCCGCTCGCGGTCCAGTACCGGCACCGCAGCCGCCGCGCCGCCGAACGCGTACGGGCCGTCCTGGACGCGCCCACGCTCGTACGGGAGCCCGCGCGGCCGGCCGGGCCGCCGGTCGCGCCCTTTCCGTTGGTCGTGCGGAACCTGACCGCCCGGCACCCCGGGCAGCGGATCCCCGCGCTCCGAGGGCTGGACCTGGAGCTCGTACGGGGCCGCCGGGTCGCCGTCGTGGGCCCGTCGGGATCGGGCAAGACGACGCTGGCGCAGGTGCTTCTGCGGTTCCTGGACGCCGAGTCCGGCACGTACTCCCTGGCGGGCTCGGAGGCCTCGGCGCTCGACGGCGACGCCGTACGACGCCTGGTCGGGCTCTGCGCCCAGGACGCTCACATCTTCGACAGCTCCGTCCGCGAGAACCTCCGGCTCGCCCGGCCCTCGGCGACCGTGCCCGAACTGCGCGACGCCCTGGGCCGGGCGCGCCTGCTCGACTGGGTCGACGCGCTGCCCGACGGCCTCGACACCCTCGTCGGCGAGCACGGGGGCCGGATGTCCGGCGGTCAGCGGCAGCGGCTCGCCCTCGCCCGCGCACTGCTCGCCGACTTCCCGGTCCTCGTCCTGGACGAGCCCGCCGAGCATCTGGACCTCGCCACCGCCGACGCGCTCACCGCGGATCTGCTCGCCGCCACGGCGGGCCGGACGACGCTGCTGATCACCCACCGGCTCACCGGCCTCCGCGCGGTGGACGAGGTCGTGGTACTGGACCGGGGCCGGGCGGTGCAGCGCGGGATGTACGACGAACTGGCCGTTGCGGACGGACCGTTCCGGCGAATGCTGGACCGGGAGGAGGCGTCGGACGCCCATCAGCCGTCCCCGCACGTCGCGGTGGGCGCGGGCGGTGCCCTCAGTGACCGGCCTGGGCCGCCACGATCCGCTCGATGACGACCGCGACGCCGTCCTCGTTGTTGGCGACGGTACGGGCCGAGGTGGCGGCCAGCACGTCGGGATGCGCGTTGGCCATGGCGTACGACGTACCGGCCCAGGTCAGCATCTCCACGTCGTTGGGCATGTCCCCGAAGGCCACGACCTCCTCGCGGGTGATCCCGCGCTGGGCGCAACAGTGCTCAAGGGTGGACGCCTTGCTCACGCCCGGACCGCTGATCTCCAGGAGGGCGGTCGGGCTGGAGCGGGTGAAGGAGGCGTGCGCGCCCGCGACCGAGCGGGACAGAGTGAGGAACTCGTCCGGGCCCAGGCCCGGATGGTGCGCGAGCAGCTTGATCACGGGCTGGTCGGTGACCTCGCGCTCCAGCGAGAGCAGCTTCTCGGCGGCTGCGACGTCCGCACCGGGGTCGAGGTGGAATGGGGGGTACTCGGGCTCGTAGTGGATGCCGTTGACCGTTTCGACGGCGAAAGAGACGCCGGGCGCGGCGGTGCGCAGAGCGAGGACGACGGCGAGTGCGGCGGCCCGTTCCAGGGGCCGTACCTCAAGCACGTGCCCGTCGCGGTGCAAGTCGACGACGACCGCGCCGTTGGCGCAGATGGCCAGGCCGTGCCCGTGCACGTGGTCGCTGACGACATCCATCCAGCGCGCGGGGCGGCCGGTCACGAAGAAGACCTCGATCCCGGCGCGCTCGGCGGCGACCATGGCCGCGACCGTTCGGTCCGAGACCGATTTGTCGTCGCGGAGAAGCGTTCCGTCGAGGTCGGTGGCGATCAGCCGTACGCGCCGTGAGGGGGGCGCCGAGCGGTCGGAGTCCGGCGTCTGCGGCTCGGGCCGCTCGGTAGCTGAGGTCACGCGCCCATCTTCGCGCATGTCCGCGCACAGGCGTGCGATGGGGTGCGCAGAAGAGCTCACGCGGCGGGGCCGGACGGCGACAGCGGGTGAGCGACGGCGGGCGGAATTCCCGCATCCGCGCGGGGACCCCGTGCGTGGACCCGGGGGGCCTGTGGGACGAACTTGGGCAGTCATCCGTACGAAGCGGGGGTACGAGGTGGGCCGGGGCACGGAGGCCGCTGTCCGGTCCCGGCTTGTCGGAGGCCCCGCCTAGGCTCTTCGCCATGGAGTCTTCTCTGCGACTGAGTACCGTGATCCTGCCGATCCACCGCTGGCACGAGGGCGGGCGGCAGGTATGGCGGCGAGCCGAGGAACTGGGCTTCCGGACCGCGTTCACCTACGACCACCTCTCCTGGCGCGTCCCCTTCCGCGACGGCCCGTGGTTCGGCGCGCTGCCGACGCTGATGGCTGCCGCCTGCGCCACCGACCGCATACGGCTCGGCACACTCGTCACCTCCCCGAACTTCCGCCATCCCGTCACGCTCGCCAAGGAGCTGATCACCCTCGACGACGTCAGTGCGGGCCGCGTCACCGTGGGCATCGGGGCAGGGGGCAATGGCTTCGACGCGACGGCGCTGGGGCAGGAGGCGTGGTCGCCGCGCGAGCGCGCCGACCGGTTCGGCGAGTTCGTACCGCTGCTCGACCGCCTTCTCAGCGAGGACGTCGTCAGCCACGACGGCGCGTTCTACTCCGCGGACGAGGTCCGCAATATCCCGGGCTGCGTGCAGCGCCCCCGCCTCCCTCTCGCTATCGCGGCGACCGGGCCGCGCGGGCTCGAGCTCGCGGCCCGCCACGGCCAGGCCTGGGTCACGACGGGCGATCCGAAGCGACGCGAGACCCCGGATCAGTCGTTCGAGGCGATCGGCCACCAGGTGAAGCGGCTGTCGGCCGCGTGCGAGCAGATCGGCCGCGATCCGGGCGAAGTGGAGAAGATCCTGCTCACGGGGTTCACGCCGGACCGCGTACTGGACTCCGTGGACGCGTTCGCCGACTTCGCGGGCACGTACGCACAGCTCGGCTTCACGGAAATCGTGCTGCACTGGCCCGTGCAGGACTCGATCTTCGCGGCGGACGAGTCGGTCTTCGAGCGCATCGCGACGGAGAGCCTGGTCCAGCTGAGCCGATCCGAGCCGATCCGAGCCGAGCCGATCCGAGCCGAGCCGATCTGAGCCGATCCGAGCCGAGCCGATCTGAGCCGAGCCGTCCGGGGAGGGGGTGAGTCGTCCGGGGAGGGGGTGAGTCGGGCTTAGGCGTACGGACGCATCGCGGCGACGGGGCGCTCCCATACGGGCACCTGAACTTATCCCGCACAAACGCAGGAAGGAGCACAATCTAGACATAGGTGCAGGTAAGTCCGACGGGAGGGTGTCAGATGCCAGGGACCCGGACGCGTTCCCGATACGTCGCGGATCATGGACTGACCACACGCATGGTGACGACCATGTTCCTGATCGGGCTGCTCTATGTCGTCTTCGTCGGCGTGCTGCTTGCCGTCCTCCGGGGCGCGTGGCCGATCATCCTCGCCATCGCCGGCGGGCTGTTCATCGTGCAGTTCTGGTTCAGCGACCGGATCGCCGCCTACAGCATGGGCGCCCGTGAGGTGACGCCCGAGCAGGCACCCGAACTGCACGGGGCGGTCGACCGTATCTGCGCGCTCGCGGACATGCCCAAGCCGCGGGTCGCCATCGCGCGGAGTGACGTACCGAATGCGTTCGCCACCGGCCGGAGCAAGCGAACCGCTCTGGTCTGCGCCACCACCGGCCTCCTCAGACGGCTGGAACCGGAGGAGCTCGAGGGCGTCCTGGCGCATGAGCTGTCGCACGTCGCGCACCGCGATGTCGCGGTGATGACCATCGCGTCATTCCTCGGTGTGCTGGCGGGCGTGATGACCCGCGTCGCGCTCTGGGGCGGCCTCAGCCGCGCCAGCAGCAACCGCGACAGCACTACCGCCATTGCGATGCTGCTGATACCAGTGGTCAGCGCGATCGTCTACGTGATCAGCTTCCTGCTCACCCGGCTGCTCTCCCGCTACCGCGAGCTGTCCGCGGACCGCGCCGCCGCGTTGCTGACCGGGCGCCCGTCCGCACTCGCCTCCGCCCTCACGAAGGTGACGGGCCAGATGGCCCGGATCCCCACCGAGGACCTGCGGAAGGCGGAGCCGTACAACGCCTTCTGGTTCGCGCCGGCCTTCTCCTCCAAGGAGAGCCTCGGCCGGCTGCTCTCCTCGCACCCGACGCTGGAGCAGCGGCTGGACCAACTGGGCCGTATCTCCGCCGAGCTGAGCCGCCCGTGAGGCCGCCGGATGCCCCCGTCCGGGTCGCGTCGCCGTGGACGGCCCGGGTGGTGAGGCCGTCATGAGGGACACCGACGAGACAGGGAGCTGACGTCCATGGGGCTTCTCGACACGATCCTCGGCCGCAGCAAGCCGGTACGGCCGGACCTCGACCAGCTCTTCGGTCTGCCCGCCGCGGCGATCACGCTCCAGGCCGGGGCCGGGTTCACACCGACCGGTCTGGGGTCCGTGTGCTTCGCCAGCGTCGAAGGCGGCGCTTTCGCCCAACTCCAGCGGGACGTACGGGATCTGCTGGACGCAGATACGGACCGTGGCGGCGTACCGGTGGAATTCAGCCAGGACACGTACGGATACACCTGGCTGCTGGTGCGGCAGCCGGCCGATGACACCGCCTCCCTCGTCAACGACCTGCATGCCGTCAACACGCTCCTCGAGGACGGGGGCTTCGGGCCCCAGCTCCTCTGTTCGCTCGTCGGCTTCGGTGAGGCGGTGGGCGATCGCCGATTGGCCCTCGTCTACCTCTACAAGCGGGGCACCTTCTATCCCTTCGCGCCGCTTCCCGGTGTGGCGGAGAAGCGGGACAACGCCCTGGAGCTGCAGGTCAGGGGGTTGCTCGGGAACGATCTGCGGGTTGAGGAGGACCTGGCTCGCTGGTTCCCGGTGTGGGGCGCGCCGGGTCTGGGCGGGGATGCGCCGGGCCTGGGTGGGGACGAGCGGCCCGCCGTGTGAGGGCGTCCATGGTGCGGGCGGCCAGCTCGCGCTCGGTGGCCGCCGCGACGAACGCCGGGACGTGCAGCGCACCGACCAGGTCCTGGACTGCGCGCACCGTTGCGGCGGGAAGCGCCACCGGGTGCGGCACCGCCTCCCCGGCGTCCGCAGGCCGCGCCGACGGGTCACCGAGGTGCCGCCGCAGCGATGCGGTGGCCAACTCCCGCATCGCCCGGGCGAGTTCGGCCTCGACCGTCTGCCGGGCGAGCGGCCGCAACCGCCGTACCAGCTCCGCCGCCTCCGTCGCCGACGCATCCGATGGCGGGTGGCCGAGGTAGCGGATGAAGACGTGCTCATTCGTGAACTCCAGGAACCGGGCGGCGATGTGCTCCATCTGCCCGCGCAGTTCGCGCAGGTGCCCGGAGAGCGCGTGCAGCGGTACTCCCGCCGCGTGCAGCTCGGCCGCGACCGCAAGCTCCTGCGGGCTGGGCACGCGGAACTCGTCGTCCCGCCCCGGGACGCGCTCCAGCACACCGAGTTCGACCGCCTCCGCCACCGCCGCGTCGTCCTGCGTGCCGCCGAACCGCGCGTACAGCTCGGCACGGGTGATCCGGGCCGGCTCCTCGTCCGTCCACGGCCCGTCCACCTCCGCCACCAGGCCCAGCACCCCGGCCAGCCCGCGTCCCGCGTCCCACGCCTCGAGCAGCTCCTTGATGCTGGCAAGCGTGTAACCGCGGTCGAGGAGGGCGGCGACCTGCCGCAGCCGGGCGAGGTGCTCCTCGCCGTACACGTTCGCCCGGCCGCGCCGCTCCGGTTTCGGGAGCAGCCCGCGGTCCTGGTAGGCCCGAATCGTCCGGACCGACGCACCGCTGTGGTGCGCCAGATCCTCGATCCGGTACGCGGGCCCCGACGGCGGCGCCGCGTCCGCGGTTCCTTCGGAGGGGTGCGGCGGCTGGGGCGGTTGGACGGGCCGCGGCGGACGGGGCGAAGGACGGCGCATCACCAGGACCTCACCGGAGCCGCGGTTCCACGCGGGCGATCGCGCGCAGCGCCCCCGGCATGAAGCGTGAGAGGAGCCGTGCGCCGCGTGCCTCGGGCGTCACGGGAACGACGGCCTGGTTCGTGGCGACCGCGCGCAGCACCGCGTCCGCGACCTTCTCCGGCGGGTAGTTGCGCATCCCGTACAGCCGGGAGGTCCGGTCCTGGCGGCGCTTCTGTTCCTCCTCACTGGCGCCGACGAAGCGGGCGGTGGAGGTGATGGAGGTGTTGACGATGCCCGGGCATATCGCGGACACCCCGATGCCCTGCCCCGCGAGCTCGGCGCGCAGGCACTCGCTGAGCATCAGGACGGCCGCCTTCGAGGTGCTGTACGCGGGCAGCATCCTGGAGGGCTGGTACGCCGCGGCGGACGCGATGTTGACGATGTGGCCGCCCTGCCCGCGCTCGGACATCTGCCTGCCGAAGAGGCGGCAGCCATGGATGACGCCCCACAGGTTGACGTCGAGAACGGAGCGCCAGTCCTCGGTCGTGGTGTCGAAGAAGGACCCGGCCAGGCCTATGCCGGCGTTGTTGACCAGCACGTCCACCACGCCGTACTCCGCGGCGGCCTTTGCCGCCAGCTTCTCCATGGCCTGCTCGTCACAGACGTCGACCGCCTCGGCCCACGCCTTTGGAGATCCGATGAGACGCGCCATCTCGGCCGTCCTGGCCGCCCCTTCCCCGTCCCGGTCCACGGCCACGACCCGGGCGCCCGACTCGGCGAAGGCGAAGGCCGTGGCCCGCCCGATCCCCCTCGCCGCGCCGGTGACCAGCACGAGCTGTCCCGCGAACCGGTCCGCGTATGGGCCCTTGGCGGGATCCTCGCGGGCCGGATCGCCCTCCTCCTGAGCGGTGACGAACTCCCCTATCCACGCCGCGACCCGGTCCGGCCGGGTGCGCGGCACCCAGTGCTTGGCGGAAAGGGTGCGCCGGACCAGCTTCGGCGCCCACCGCTCCAGATCGTCGTAGAGCCGCTCGGACAGGAAGACGTCCCCGGTGGGGGTGATGAGCTGTACTGGCACATGCGCATAGGCGTCCGTACGGGGACGGCGCATCCGGGTGCGGACGTTGTCCCGGTAGAGCCACGCGCCGTGCGCCGCGTCGCTCGGCAGGGAGGCGGTCGGGTAGCTGTCGCCCGGCACCTTCTCGAACCGCTCGAGCAGCTTCGGCCACTGCTTGCCGAGCGGTCCCCGCCAAGCCAGCTCGGGCAGCAGGGGCGTATGCAGCAGGTACACATACCAGGACTTGGCCGTCTGGCCGAGCACTTGGGCGACCCGGCGCGGACTGGGCCGGGTCATACGCTTGCTCAGCCAGTGCGCGAGGTGGTCGAGGGACGGGCCGGACATCGAGGTGAAGGAGGCGATACGGCCCTCGGTGCGCGGGACCGTGACGAACTCCCAGCCTTGCACCGACCCCCAGTCGTGGCCGACCAGATGCACCGGGCGGTCCGGGCTCACCGCGTCCGCCACCGCCAGGAAGTCGTCCGTCAGCTTCTCCAGGGTGAAGCCACCGCGCAGGGGCTTCGGGGCCGTCGACCGTCCATGGCCCCGCACGTCGTAGAGCACCACATGGAAGCGGTCCGCGAGGCGGTGGGCGACCTCGGTCCACACCTCCTTGCTGTCCGGGTAGCCGTGCACCAGCACCACCGTCGGAGCCCCCGCGTCGCCCAGCTCGGCCACGCTCAGCTCCACCCCGCCCGAACGGACCCGGCGCTCCCGTGCCTCGCGCGGCCCCCTCGCAACCCCGGTCATGCGGCTCCCTCCAGTCGGCGCCGCACATGCGGCAGATCGTCGTCCAGCCAGAACGCGCTCTCCTCCGGATCCCGCGAGTCCGTGACCACGAGCAACTCTTCGAACTTCGCTCCCGTGCCCCGGAAGCCGAGGTGCGGTTCGACCGCCCAGATACCCGGATGCGGCGGATGGTCGGAGAAGCGGTACGGGCTCCACAGCGGCGACCAGCCCTCGCGGTGCCCGTGGAGCGCGTCCGAGACCAGGCCCTTCAGACTCTGTGTGCCGAACCCCAGGACATGCGGGGACCAGCGGCGTTCCTTGACCCGGTCGACCTTGTGCGCGATCACGCCGAACGGATAGGCACGATGGCGGTTGGCATACCCCTGCCTCACCATCAGCCGGTCCACGTCCGCGTAGATCTCCCGCAGAGACCGGCGCTCGCGCACCTCGCGCAGGATCAGCTCGCGATGCTCCAGCAGATCGGCGAGCAGCCGGTCGTGGAGCGGATTGAGCCCCAGGCAGCCGGAGTAGCCGATGTCCGCGGTGTAGCCCGCGTGGACCGGCGCGAGATCGAGGATGAAGGGCATACCGGGCTCCAGCCGCCGGTCCGTCGGGAAGAACTGCAGCGGTATCCGGAAGCCCGCGAAGGCGGTGCGGTCACCGAACCAGGCGAACGGCAGGTGGAACCAGTCCCGCACTCCGCGCCCGCGCAGCCAATCCCGCTGCATCCGCGCGGCCTCCCGCTCGGTGACACCGGATCTGAGCTGCGCGGCCACCGCTTCCGCGCAGTCGTACGCGAGGCGCTGAACCGCCTTGAACCCCCGGAGCTCCGCTTCCCGTCCACGCGCGACTGCTGAGGTCATCGGTCAACCGTCCGTCCCTGAGCGCCCGTTCGCCGAATGTGACACCGATGAATGTGACAATGCGGCGCGGCTGCGTCAAGGGTCGTACACCATCTGTGGATACCGGCGGTAACGACGAAGGTTGACGAACCCCTACGGGCGCGTCCCCCTCCAGGCGGATACCGATCCAGCCTCCCAGGCTGACGAGACCCGTGGTGTCCGCCACTACCGTCGAGGGCGTGACTGTGATCGCGACCGAAAGCCTCAGCAAGCGGTTCCCACGGGTGACCGCCCTCGACCGGCTCACCGTGGACATCACGCCGGGTGTCACCGGCCTGGTGGGTGCCAACGGGGCCGGCAAGTCGACCTTGATCAAGATCCTGCTCGGCCTCTCTCCCGCCAGCGAGGGCCGTGCCGCCGTGCTCGGCCTCGACGTCGCCACCGAGGGCGGCGCCATTCGCGAGCGCGTGGGCTACATGCCCGAGCACGACTGCCTCCCGCCCGACGTCTCGGCCACCGAGTTCGTCGTCCACATGGCGCGCATGTCGGGGCTCCCCCCGACCGCCGCCCGGGAGCGCACCGCGGACACCCTGCGCCACGTCGGGCTCTACGAAGAGCGATACCGCCCCATGGGTGGCTACTCCACCGGCATGAAGCAGCGCGTCAAGCTCGCCCAGGCGCTCGTCCACGACCCGCAGCTCGTCCTCCTCGACGAGCCCACCAACGGCCTGGACCCCGTCGGCCGCGACGAGATGCTGGGCCTGATCCGCCGCGTCCACACCGACTTCGGCATCTCGGTCCTGGTCACCTCGCACCTGCTCGGCGAGCTGGAGCGCACCTGCGACCACGTCGTCGTCATCGACGGCGGCACGCTGCTCCGCTCCAGCTCCACCAAGGACTTCACCCAGACCACCGCGACCATCGCGGTCGAGGTCACCGACACCGACAAGCACACGGACGGCACAAAGGCCCTGCGCGACGCCCTCGCCGCCCTGGGCCTCGAGACCCAAGCGGGCGGGCGCGCGCCAGGGGCGGGCCACGTCCTGATGCTCGACGTGACCGATGACAGCACCTACGACACGGTCCGGGACACCGTCGCGGATCTCGGACTCGGACTGGTGCGCATGGAGCAGCGCCGCCACCACATCGCCGAAGTCTTCCGTCCGGAGGACGAGATTGGAGGAGGCCGCCGTGGCGCATGAGACCACCACCCCGGCCACCGTTCCGGCCCAGGCCGGGGACCCCACGCGTATCCACAACATCGGGTACCGCTCCTACGACGGGCCGCGCCTCGGCCGCGCCTACGGGCGCCGCTCGCTGTTCGTCCAGAGCCTGCGCGGCGCGTACGGCCTCGGCCGCTCGGCGAAGTCCAAAGTCCTGCCGATGCTGCTGTTCGCCGTCATGTGCCTGCCCGCGGCGATCATCGTCGCGGTCGCCATCTTCATCAAGGCCAAGGAACTGGCCGTCGGTTACACCGAGTACGCGCTCTACCTCCAACCGGTCATCGGTCTCTACATCGCCTCCCAGGCACCCCAGTCCGTCTCGCGCGACCTGCGCTTCCGGACCGTGACGCTCTACTTCTCCCGCCCCATCGAGCGCAGCGACTACGTCCTCGCGAAGCTCGGCGCGATGGCATCGGCCATGTTCGTGCTGACCGCGGCGCCGCTCCTCGTCCTGTATGCCGGGTCGCTGCTCGCCAAGCTCGACTTCATCGATCAGACCAAGGGATTCGCACAGGGACTGGTCTCCGTGGCTCTGCTCTCCCTGCTCTTCGCCGGCATCGGCCTGGTCATCGCCGCGCTCACCCCGCGCCGCGGTTTCGGCGTCGCCGCCGTCATCGGCGTACTGACCATCTCCTACGCAGCGGTGTCCACCATCCAGGCCATCGCCTACGAACAGGGCAACCGCGACATGGTGGGCTGGTTCGGCCTGTTCTCGCCCATCACCCTCATCGACGGGGTGCAGACGAAGTTCCTCGGCGCGAACTCCGGCTTCGTCGGCGGCTACGGTCCGCCCGGCACGCTCGCCGGGCTCGTCTACCTGGCGGTCGTCCTCGGGCTGATCGCCGGCTCGTACGCGCTGCTGATGCGCCGTTACCGAAAGGTCGGACTGTGACAACCCTGAGCATCGATCACACGTCCCGCTGGTTCGGGAACGTCGTCGCCGTCAACGACATCACCATGACGATCGGCCCCGGCGTCACCGGGCTGCTCGGCCCCAACGGCGCAGGAAAGTCCACCCTCATCAACATGATGGCCGGCTTCCTGGCCCCCTCCACCGGCTCCGTCACCCTCGACGGCGCCACGGTCTGGCGCAACGAGCAGGCCTACCGGCAGATCGGCATCGTCCCCGAGCGGGAGGCGATGTACGACTTCCTCACGGGCCACGAGTTCGTCCTCGCCAACGCCGAACTGCACGGTCTGCCCAACCCGGGCGCTGCCGCGCGCAAGGCGCTGGCCACGGTCGAGATGGAGTACGCCGAGAAGCGCAAGATCGCCACATACAGCAAGGGCATGCGGCAACGCGTGAAGATGGCCTCCGCGCTGGTCCACGAGCCGTCCGTGCTGCTGCTCGACGAGCCGTTCAACGGCATGGACCCGCGGCAGCGCATGCAGCTCATGGACCTGCTGCGCAGGACGGGCGAGGAGGGCCGTACGGTCCTGTTCTCCTCCCACATCCTGGAGGAGGTCGAGCAACTCGCCTCCCACATCGAGGTCGTGGTCGCCGGGCGGCACGCGGCCTCCGGCGACTTCCGCAAGATCCGCCGCCTGATGACCGACCGCCCGCACCGCTACCTCGTACGCTCCAGCGACGACCGCGCGCTCGCCGCCGCGCTGATCGCCGACCCGTCCACGGCGGGCATCGAGGTCGACGTCACCGAGCAGGCGCTGCGCATTCAGGCCGTCGACTTCCCGCGCTTCACCGAGCTGCTCCCGCGGGTCGCCCGTGAGCACGGCATCCGGCTCTTGACGGTCTCGCCCTCCGACGAGTCCCTCGAGAGCGTCTTCTCCTACCTCGTCGCGGCCTGAAGGAGCCTGAACCGATGTACAACCCCACGGTCGCCCGGCTCACGTACCGGGCCGTGCTCGGACGCCGCCGGGCGCTGATCCTCTTCCTGCTCCCCGGCCTCCTGCTCGCCATCTCCCTGCTCGTCCGCATGCTCAGCGGCGCGGACGACCAGATCGCGACCAGTGTGCTCGGCGGTTTCGCGCTGGCAGCGATGGTGCCCCTGATCGGCGTCATCGCGGGAACGGGCGCCATCGGTCCCGAGATCGACGACGGATCGATCGTCTACCTCCTCGCCAAGCCGGTGAAACGGCCGGCGATCATCTTCACCAAGCTGATCGTCGCCATCGGGATCACCATCGCCTTCTCGGCGGTCCCCACCCTCATCGCCGGCTTCCTGCTCAACGGCAACAGCCAGCAGATCGCCCTCGCGTACACGGTCGCGGCCATGGCGGCCTCCGTGGCGTACGCCGCGCTGTTCCTGCTGCTCGGCACGCTGACCCGGCACGCCGTGGTCGTCGGACTCGTCTACGCCCTGGTGTGGGAGACGCTCTTCGGCAACCTGGTCCCGGGCGCCCGCACCCTCAGCGTCCAGCAGTGGGCCCTCGCCCTGGCCGAGAAGACGGCGGGCGGATCGCTGGTCACCTCGGACGTCGCACTGCCGCTGGCCGGGACGCTGCTGGCGTCGGTGACGGTGGTGGCGACGCTGTACGCGGGCCAGAAGCTCCGCGCCCTGACACTGGCGGGCGAGGAGTAGCCGTCCCGCTGTTCCAGGGAAACGAAGGGCGCTGCCCGGGCCCCGCACTCGTACGAGGGCCCGGGCAGCGCCGTCGGTGACGGGAGGAGGAGCCGCGAGGGCTTCCGTCCCTCAGGTCACCTGCCCTTGCCGCGCCCGTGGCCGGGACGGCGGGAGCGCTGCTTCAACTCGGCCACGTCCCGGCCGAGGACGGAAATATCCTCCCGCACCGTTCCCATGTCCTCGCCGAGACCGGCCAGCCGCTCGCTCATGGCGCACACGACGCGGTTCGCGTCGTCGAGTCGCTGATCGATCCGCTCCAGACGGACGGAGATCCCGGCGATCACCGGCCCCAGCTCGCGCAGCGCCGACCCGACCTCGCCGAGGCCCGTCTCGACGGCGGTGAGCCGGTCGCCGATCGGCCCCCGCAGGACGCGCTCAGCGGCCTTCGACGCCGCATCGCCGACGAGCGCCTCCAGCGACACGAATCCGGCGGGAGGATGTGCGGACGTACGCGCCCCCTCCTCGGCATCGAGGAGGTAAGTACGCACACGCCGGGCGACCTCGCTGTCGCGCAGCAGCATCGCGACGTTGAGAACGGCCCGGCGGGTGAACACGGTGAGGTGTGCACGCCCCTGTGGATAACTCTCATTTGAAAGGGTCAAGTTGACCCTTTCAAAGAACTGCAGGTCAGAGCCCCGGAGGATACTCATCCCATGTCCTTGGAGCTCCTGACGGTGGCGCCTGCCCACAGTCTTGACGGCTTCCTCCGAGACCTCGAAGTAGGCCGCCACCATGCGCGTCGTCACATGCAGCCCGTCGGGCAGCATCGCCAGCGCCTTGACCTTGTCGAGGACGCCGGTGCGTTCGGTGAGGCTGTCGCGCAGTGCACGCGACTCGATCAATGCGGATTCGGGTGGCACGGAAATGCCCTCCACTCATGCCGGAAACGATTGAGGAACGCCCGTATCCAGGGACCAGGAGCGGAAGCTGCTCACGTGTGCCACGTACTCCATGACCGGTTCTGCCGCCCGGCAATCCGCCACTTCACATGCTCTACGACGCCTCGAACTCCAGTTGCCTCCACGCGTCATGGACAACGATCGGACGGGCGTACGAGTAACGTTGCGCGATGCGCGAGATGCCCCTCAGGCCGCCTCGGCGAGGAAGCGTTCCAGGACCGCCGCGATGCCGTCGTCCTCGTTCGAGGCGGTGACCTCGTCGGCGACGGCCTTGAGGTCGGGGTGGGCGTTGGCCATGGCGACGCCGTACGCCGCCCATCTGAACATCGGGACGTCGTTGGGCACGTCGCCGAACGCGACGGTGTCCGCGGCCTTCATGCCGAGGCGGCGGGCCGCGAGGGAGAGGCCCCTGGCCTTGGTCAGCCCGAGCGGCAGGAGTTCGACGATGCCCCGGCCCGACACCGTCACACCCACCAGGTGTCCTGCCGAACTGGCCGCCGCACCGGCCAATTCGTCGTCGTCCAGGCCCGGGTGCTGGATGTAGATCTTGTTCAGCGGCGCGGACCAGAGCGCGGCGCGGTCCTCGAACCGCGTCACCGGCAGCGGCCCCTCGTGCAGACGGTATCCGGGTCCCGTCAGCAACTCGCCCCGCAGGCCGTCGCGGCTCGCGGCCAGGGAGAGCGGGCCCGTCTCCGCCTCGATCTTGGCGAGCGCCACCTCCGCGAGCCGGCGGTCGAGCGTCACCGACGTCAGAAGCCGGTGCTCGCCCGCGTGGTAGACCTGCCCGCCCTGACCGCAAACCGCCAGGCCCCGGTAGCCGAGGTCGTCCAGGATGTGCCGGGCCCACGGCACGGCCCGCCCCGTGACGACGATGTGCGCCGCGCCGGCGGTCGTGACCTTGGCCAGCGCGTCGCGCGAGCGCGGCGAGATCGTGCCGTCGCCGCGCAGCAGGGTGCCGTCGAGGTCGGTGGCTATGAGGCGGTACGGGAGCGGGGCGGTGCCGTCGGCGCTCACCTGCCCGCCGGCTCCAGCACCTCACGGCCGCCCAGGTACGGGCGCAGCACCTCGGGGACGCGAACGGACCCATCGGCCTGCTGGTGGTTCTCCAGCAGCGCGACGATGGTCCGCGGCACCGCGCAGAGCGTGCCGTTGAGGGTCGCCAGCGGGCGTACATGCTTGCCGTCGCGCATCCGTACGGAGAGGCGGCGCGCCTGGAACTCGGTGCAGTTCGAGGCCGACGTCAGCTCGCGGTACTTCCCCTGGGTCGGGATCCACGCCTCGCAGTCGAACTTGCGGGCGGCCGACGCACCCAGGTCGCCCGTGGCCACATCGATGACCTGGAAGGGCAGCTCCAGGCCGGTCAGCCACTGCTTCTCCCATTCCAGCAACCGCTGGTGCTCGGCCTCCGAGTCCTCCGGAGTGACGTACGAGAACATCTCGACCTTGTCGAACTGGTGCACCCGGAAGATGCCCCGGGTGTCCTTGCCGTACGAGCCGGCCTCCCGGCGGAAGCAGGGCGAGAAGCCCGCGTACCGCAGCGGCAGCCGGCCGGCCTCGATGATCTCGTCCATGTGGTACGCGGCGAGCGGGACCTCGGAGGTGCCGACCAGGTAGAAGTCGTCCTTCTCCAAGTGGTAGACGTTCTCGGCGGCCTGGCCGAGGAAGCCCGTGCCCTCCATCGCGTGCGGCTTGACCAGCGCCGGGGTGAGCATCGGGATGAAGCCCGCCTCCGTCGCCTGCGCGATGGCGGCGTTGACGAGGGCGAGCTCGAGCAGCGCGCCGACACCCGTCAGGTAGTAGAAGCGCGAGCCCGAGACCTTGGCGGCGCGCTCGACGTCGATGGCGCCGAGGAGCTGTCCCAGCTCGAGGTGGTCTTTCGGCTCGAAGCCCTCGGCCGCGAAGTCGCGCGGGGTGCCGATGGTCTCCAGAACGGTGAAGTCCTCCTCGCCGCCCACCGGGACCTCCGGGTGCACGAGGTTGCCGAGCTGGAGCAGCAGGCGCTGGGTCTCCGCGGCGGCCTCGTCCTGCTCGGCGTCGGCGGTCTTCACCGCGGCCGACAGCTCGCCAGCTTTCTTCAGAAGCTCCGACTTCTCGTCGCCGGATGCCTTGGGGATCATTTTGCCGAGGGCCTTCTGCTCGGCTCGGAGCTCGTCGAAGCGGACGCTCGACGACCTGCGCCGCTCGTCGGCGGAGAGCAGTACGTCGACGAGTGCGACGTCCTCTCCACGGGCGCGCTGGGAAGCGCGGACACGGTCGGGGTCCTCACGGAGCAGACGAAGGTCAATCACCCCACCAGGCTACCGGTGGGCACTGCCGCCCCTCGACCCGCAATTCCCATGCGTACCCTTTGCCCGTTTTCGAAGTATTTGTGAAGTTTCAGGGTCAGGGTCAATATTTCGGTCGGCATTCGCTGAATAGGGGCATGTGTATCGCGCCGGGATGACCTACTTCCCTTGCATGGAGCGGGAGTTGGGGGCGGTCTGCGGCCAAGTTGTCCACAGGGGACTCGATGGTCGCGCGGTTTATCCACAGGCTGTGAGGAAGATCTGTGGAAGTTGGAATTGATCATTCCGTCCGTTGTGGTGCAGGGCGAAGAATTCCCCTCCCAAACCTTGGTCACACCCTCGTTCGGGTGGCAATTGCGCCGAAGGGCTCACCCGCAGGGATGGGTCAGGGGAATTGGGATGACGAGGGGTGGTCCGAGGACCCGTGGGGGGCCATGTGGGGTCTAGGGAGATTTGTCGACGATGTCGGCTCGCCATGTCGACTTGTCCCCAGCCTCGGAATCCAGCCTGTGGATAACTTTCGTGGATAACTCCACCCTTCCCACAGGGTGTGAACCACCGCGCGGTCACCCGTGCATCAGAGCCGCGCAACGCACCGCGGACGCGCGTCAGGCCCGCCCGTCGATGCAGCGGTTCAGCCAGTCCGAAGCCGCCGTGAACTCACTGTCCGACGTCCCGTGCCGCAGCGGCTGCACCTCCGACGGACTCACCCCCGCACGCGGGTACGAGCCGAGGAAGCGGACATTCGGGCAGATCCGCTTCAGGCCCATCAGCGCCTCGCCCACCCGCCGGTCCGCGATGTGCCCCTCGCAGTCCACAGAGAAGCAGTAACGCCCGATGCCCTCGCCCGTGGGCCGCGACTCGATGCGCATCAGGTTCACCCCGCGCGCCGCGTACTCCTGGAGCAGTTCCAGCAGCGCGCCCGGGTGGTCGTCGCCGAGCCAGATCACCACGGAGGTCTTGTCAGCACCGGTGCGCGCCGCGGGCCGGGCGGGGCGCCCGACGAGTACGAAGCGGGTCGCCGCGTTGTGCGCGTCATGGATGTCGGTGACCAGCGGCTCCAGGCCGTACCGCGGGGCCGCGAACTCACCCGCGAACGCTGCGTCGTAGCGTCCTTCCTGCACCAACCGCGCCCCGTCCGCGTTCGACGCCGCGGACTCCCACTGCGCGCGCGGCAAGTTCCCCGCCAGCCAGTTGCGCACCTGCGGCTGCGCGACCGGGTGCCCGGTCACCGTCTTCACGTCCGTGAGCGCCGTTCCGGGGCGTACGAGCAGGGCGAAGGCGATCGGCAGCAACACCTCGCGGTAGATCATCAGCGGTTCGCCGGTGGCCAGTTCGTCGAGGGTCGCGGTGACCCCGCCCTCCACCGAGTTCTCGATCGGCACCAGCGCCGCAGCCGAGTCCCCGGACCGTACGGCGTCCAGCGCGGCCGGCACCGAGACCATCGGCATCAGCTCGCGGGTGGCCGCCTCGGGCAGCGTGCGGAGGGCGGCCTCCGTGAAGGTGCCTTCGGGTCCGAGATAGGTGTAGCGGCTCGCTGACATGCCGCCCAGCGTAGCCGCGCGGATCAGCACCCCGTGCCGCGTCTCACCCCTCGAACAGCCGCTGACCCACGTACTCGCCCGGCTCACAGCCGCCCGGTACCGCGTACAGGCCGCTCGCCTCGTGCCGGATGAACCGCGACAGCGCGTCCCCGCGGTCCAGCTTCCGCTGCACCGGAATGAAGCCCTTCAGGGGATCCGCCTGCCAGCAGACGAACAGCAGTCCGGCGTCCGGGGAGCCGTCCTCCCGGAAGCCGTCGTGGTACGAGAAGGGCCGGCGCAGCATCGCGGCTCCGCCGTTCGTCTCGGGCGAGGCGATCCGCGCGTGCGCATTCGCCGGGATCACCGGCCGGCCGCCGGCATCCCTCTTCTCCAGGTCCATCGGGGTCGTCTCGGTTCCGCCGGACAGCGGGGCGCCGTCGGACTTCCGCCGCCCGATGACCTGTTCCTGACGCTCGACCGGCACCTCCTCCCAGTCGTCCAGAAGCATCCGGATCCGCCGGACCACCGCGTACGAACCGCCCGCCATCCACGCCGGCTCCCCGCCCGGGCGCACGAAGATCCGCTCGTCGAAGTCCTTCTCCTCGGGCCTCGGGTTCCGTGTGCCGTCGATCTGGCCCATCAGGTTCCGGGCCGTCATCGGCCGGGAGGTCGCTCCGGGCGAGCGGTTGAATCCGGTCATCTGCCAGCGCAGCCGGGCCGTGCCGCCCGCGTCCTTCTGCAGTGCGCGCAGGGCGTGGAAGGCGACCAGGGCGTCGTTCGCCCCGATCTGCACCCACAGGTCTCCGTCGCCGCGAGCCCGGTCGAGCTCGTCGGAGGAGAAGTCCGGCAGCGGCTCCAGAGCAGCCGGTCGCCGATCCTCCAGACCCGTGCGATCGAAGAAGGTGCGGCCGAAACCGAAGGTCACC
This sequence comes from Streptomyces sp. NPDC051776, assembly GCF_040681345.1. NCBI lineage: Bacteria > Bacillati > Actinomycetota > Actinomycetes > Kitasatosporales > Streptomycetaceae > Streptomyces > Streptomyces sp. NPDC051776. The sequence continues at coordinate 284,211 of NZ_JBFAYQ010000002.1, forward strand.
GTCAGGGAGGAGGGGCCCGCATCGAGGGCGACCCCGGTGTCGTCCCCCGGGGCGCGGCCCGCCATCAGCTCCTCGGCCGTCCTCGACCAGCGGCGCAGCAGGGCGGCCGCCTGCTTCCGGCCCGCGCCCGGGGCCAGGTCGAAGGCGATGAGGTGCCCGCGGGCCTGCAGCGGTGTGGTGATGCCCGACTGGTGCCTGCCGTGAAAGGCGGCGGCCGTCGAGCCCACGGTCGCAAGCGCGGCCCGGGCCTCGCCGCCGGCCATCGTCATGCCGAGGACGCCGCCCGAGGCACCCACGGCCAGCCCCGCCGCGCCGGCTGCGCCCGCGGTGCCGAGCAGCCGCCGCCGGGAGAGCGCCGGTGCTGCGGAGCCCTCTCCGGAGACGCCGTTGCGAGGGCCGCTGCCTGCCGCCCTGGCCGAGGTGTCGTTGCCGTGGTCCGCCATCAGCCGATCTTCAGTTCCTTCGTCACGGTCACCTGGTCGATGTCCGTGGTGCGTACGGTCAGCGCGATCTCCCACGTGCCCGGCATCGGGATCTGGACGCCTCTGGCAGCCCAGTGCCCTGTCTCGGCTCGCGGAGGCAGGACGGGTAGGGGCCCGAGCTTCTTGGACGCCAGCGTGAATGCGACCTTCACCTCGGGAGCGTCGAGCGGCCTGCCGTTGGGCCGCTTCAGCCGGACGTCGAGGAGGGCGTTGGCCCGGTCGACCTCGATCTCGGCGGTCCCCTTGCCGTCCTCGCCGCCGGTGTCGAACGGCATCCGCAGCGAGACGGGGCCCGCGGGCCGGGCCGACTCCGCGCCACTCGCCGCCCGTACCGCCTCCTCCGTGCGCGCGGGCTCGGTGCTGGTCAGCGCGGTGGTCACGGCCAGCAGCACCACGGCGACCGCTGCCTCGATGAGGACGGAGCGGCGCAGTCCGGAGCGTTCGGGGTCCGCGTCCCGTGCGCGCTTGCGGAGCGCTGCGGCGCGGGCGGCGCGCTGGCGTTCGAGCTGGGCGGTGCGGTGGGGGTCGGCGGGTACGGGGACGGGCTCGCGGCCACCGGCGCCGACCCGCTCGCCGTCGCTGCCGCCGGCCTGTCCGCCGTCCCGCTCGCCGTCGCTGCCGCCGCTCCGTCCGCCGCCCCCTCCGCTGTCGCGGTCCGCGCTGTCGTCCCCGGTGCCGGACGCCTCGGCCCGGTCCGCGCCCCCCGAGTCATCGGCGCTATCGCCGGAGCCCTCGCCGCCCGGGTCCGTCGCCTCGCCGTCCCGCTCAGCAGCAGCCTCCGGCAGCCGCGAGGTCCAGCGCCGCGAGATCGCGGCGACGCCGACCAGCACCACCACCAGGCCGATCTTGATCAGCAGCGTGCGCCCGTACGACGTCGACGTCAGGGCGGACCACGAGCCGACCTGTCGCCATGACTGGTACACCCCGGTCGCCGCCAGCACCAGCACGCTGCCGAACGCCAGCCGAGAGAAGCGCCGCACCGCGGACCGCTCAACCGAGGGTTCCGTCCGGAGCGTGACGAACAGAGCGGCCAGTCCGCCGAGCCAGGCCGCGACCGCCAGCAGGTGCACGATGTCGACGGGGATGGCCAGTCCCGACTGGATGCCGGTCGAAGCGTGTTCCGACATCGCCCAGGTCGCGGCCGTACCGGTCGCCACGACCGCTCCGCCAATGGCGAGGCCGAAGGCGAGGTCCTTGCGTTCCTTCGCGTTCGTGCGCTGTGCATAGGAACCGAAGAGCACGGCGACGAAGAGGGCGGCGACCCCGAGCAGCATCAGCCGCGACGCCAGCGCCGCACCCGGCTTGCTCTCCAGGACCGCCCGCAGCACACCCAGATCCGCGATGTCGGCAAGCCTGCCCGAGCCGGTGTACGGGCCGCGGAGCAGGAGCAGCACGATGGTGGAACCGGTGAGCAGTGCCCAGCCCCGGACGACCAGCCGCTGCACGGGCCGTTCGGCCGCCGCCCGCGGACGGCAGGCCAGCACGAACGCCGCGCCGCCCGCCAGCAGGACGAACCCCGCGTATGCCGCGTACCGCGCGGTCCCGTAGAGGATCCCGACCACGCCTCCGCCCTGCTCCTGCGGGAGGGCGACCGAGGTCTTCGAGGGGGCGCCGACGGAGAAGGTGAACGCGCCCGCCACCGGATGGCTGTCAGCGGAGACCACCTTCCAGGCCACAGTGAACGTGCCGTCGGAAACCCCGGACTCCACCCCGACGCCGTACTTGACGACAGTCCCGCTGCTCAGATCTCGCACCTCGCCGGTGTCGACGCGCTTGCCCTCCGGGTCGAGCACGCGGATCGCGTCGTCGGAGAGCGCGACGCCTTCGGAGAAGGTGAGCGTGACCTCCTCGGGCGCCGTGTCGACCACGGCCCCCTGCCTCGGGTCGCTGGTGATCAGCGCGGCATGCGCCGAGGCGGTGGAGGCCCCGGCGAGCAGCGAGCAGAACAGGGCGGCGACCAGGAGCAGCAGGGTCACGGCCGCGGAACGCCTGGCGGATCGCCCGCCCGGCCGGCGGTGCGGCGCGGCCGGGGACGGGAGGACGGAGGAGGGGGCAGCGGCTGGCATGGCGTCAGTCCCTCATTTCCGTGGTGCGAAGCCGGCCGCCTCGACGGGGACGTCCAGTTCGATCGGATCTGACTTCGCGAAGTGGAGCCGGACGGACACCTTTTCGCCCTTCCGCGGCTTGTGCTTCAGCTTCATGAACATCAGGTGGCTGCCGCCGCGTGCGAGCTTCAGCGCTCCGCCCGCCGGGATCCTGAGGGAGTCGACCCGCTCCATCGTCCCGCCGGTGGTCCGGTGCATCGTCACGTCGTCGGAGAGGTCGCTGGTGACGGAGGTGAGCCGGTCCTCGGCGTCCCCGGTGTTCCGTACGACCAGATAGCCGCTGGCCATGTCGGCCATGACCGGCTGGGGCACGTACGCGCCCTCGGCCTTGAGATCGGCTCCGGCGCCGGAGCCGGACTCCGAGCATCCGGACAGGGCGAAGGCGACCGTGACCGCGAGCGCCCCGGCGAGGCCGGTGGTCCGGCGGCTCACGGCGTCCGTCCCTCGACGATCTTCGGCAGGTCCTTGCCGTAGTCCTCGGCCGTGGCGTCCTTGCTGTAGAGCACGTGGGCCTTGTCGTCCTTGGGGAGATAGGCCAGGAGCTGGGTGCCGTGCGAGGAGGACCAGGTGCCGTCCTTCTGCTTCTTCGGCTTGTCCAGATAGATGCCGACGCTGCGGGCGCCCGCCTGGATGGTGTCGAAGTCGCCGGTGAGCCCGATGAAGGAAGGGTTCTGCTGCTTGAGCCACTCCCCGAGCCGCTTCGGGGTGTCGTGCTGCGGATCGGAGCTGACGAAGACGACCCGCAGCTTCTTCCGCTCGGCGGGCGACAGCTTCCGCATGGCGATGTCGACGTTGCTCATCGTGAACGGGCAGGCGTCGGGGCAGTTGGTGTAGCCGAAGTAGAGCAGGGTCGGGTGGCCCTTGGTCTCCTCGATCAGGTCGTACTTCCTGCCCTTGGTGTCCGTCAGGACGAGGTCGGGCTTGTTGAACGGCTGGTCGAGGACGGTCGCGGCCTTGGGGGCGGGCGCGGAGTCGCGGATGGCGGGACCGCCGCCGTCGTCACCGCTGCTGCAGGCGGTCAGGGTCAGTGCCGCCGCCGCGGCGAGCGCGGCGGCGAGCACGCTGGAATTGCGCATGTGTCAGAAATCCCGGAGGAAAGTGGTCGGTACGTAGGTCGGGTCGGTACGTCGGTCGATCGGTACGTCGGTCGGGTCGGTACGTAGGTCGGGTCGGTACGTCGGTCGATCGGTACGTAGGTCGGGTCGGGACGTCGGATGGGTCGGTACGGGCCGCAGGCGCCGGGTCAGGCGGAGCGGCGGCGACCGGCGAGGACGCCGAACGCGACACCCGCCACGCCCACGACGATGCCGGCGATGCCGAGCACACGGGCGGTGGTGTCGCTGCTGTCGCCCTCAGCGGCCTCGGCCGCCGCGGAATCGTGGTCGCCGCCGTGCTCGCCACCGGCCTGCTCCTGCCCGGACTTGGCGTCGTCCGAGCCGCCGTGGCTGTGGCCTCCCTCGCCCTCGGCGGGCGCGGTGAGCTTGAGGACGGGCGCCGGGTTCTCCGGCTCCTCGCCTCCCGCCGCGGGCGCCTCGATCCAGCGCACGACCTCCTTGTTGTCGTACGTCTGGAGGGCCTTGAACACCAACTGGTCGGCGTCCTCGGGGAGTTGGCCGACCGAGAGTGGGAACTGCTGGAACTGGCCCGGCTTGATCCTGCCGTCGCCCTTCGCGGTCCACGTGACCTTGGTGACGGCCTCGGTGATCTTCTCGCCGTGCATCTCGAGCGGCTTGTCGAGCTTGGACTTGGTGACCTTCACGTCCCAGCCCGGAACAGGCTGCGGCATGACCGAGGCCAGCGGGTGGTCGGCCGGAAGGCTGACCTCGAGCTTCGTGGTCGAGGCGTTGTCGCGCTCGTTCGGGACCTTGAAGGCGATCGTGCTGTAGCCGCCCTTCTCGGCCTCGCCGGGCTGCACGCTGACGTGGGCGAAGCAGGGTCCCGCGGCGAGCAGGACGGTACCGGCGGCGACGGCGCCGGCGACGGGGATACGCGAGATCTTCATGGTTGCGGACACTCCACAGGCAGATGAGTCGGACGAGATGGCGCGCGTGCGGCGGAGACGCGACAGCATCCGACGTACCTACCGGATTCATCCGGTTTTGCCGGTATTGGGTGTCGTCATGCGTCTACGTCGCGGGGACGCGGCGCGGCGGCCCTCTCCGGCCCACGGAGTGCGCGAGCGCGGGACACCGCGGACCGTTCCTGTCGGCCGCGGGGGCGATGCCGGGGGACAGCGGCAACCCGCCGGGTGCCCCGGGCAGTCCGGTCCGCAGGGCGCGTACGAGCGTGAGAGCGGCGCGCAGCGACCGTACGAGCGCCCCTTCGGCGACGCCCTCGGCCACGCCGTCCGCCACCCCGCGCGCCGACAGCCGGACCAGTCGGAAGAGCGCCTGCTCGCCGCGGCGCAGCAGCAGGCCCAGAGCGACCGCGGCGAGCAGATGCGCCAGCAGCATCGGAAGGGATGGCAGCGGAACGTCCCCGAGGGGCGGCAGGGGCGAGGCGGCTGCGGACGGGGCCAGCGCATCGGAGGCCTGGTGGACCGCGGTGTGTCGACCCATCCCATGGGCGGAGTGCCCGCCCGCGCCCGACCCGTGCGGCAGCGTGCCCGACGGGGCGATGCCGGACGCGGTGACGATCCACCGGGCCTGCTCGGCGGTCAGCCGGGGCGGTACCCCGTCGCCGCCGCACACGACCCGTACCGCGAGGGCGAACAGCGCTCCGTCCGAGAGCCGGCGGGGGCGGGCCTGGGCGGCCGTGAGGTGCTGCGTGGCCGCGAGGTGCTGCGCGAGCCGGAAGAGGGCGTGCAACGCGAGCTGTGCGACGGCGAGTCCGCCCGCGATCCCCGGGAGCGTCCGCTCGCGCCCGGCCAGGGCCACGGCAGCGGCGAACACCGCGAGGAATCCGGTGACCAGTGCCCACAACGGCACCCCGGCGCACGACGCCAGAACGTGCCCCGACGCGGACAACACCACGCAGACCGCGGCGAACACCGCGGCCCGCAGCAGTCGCAGATCGGCGCCGGCCGGCGCGGCCGCAGTGCGGGGCGTGCTGCCCCCTGCGGGGAGCCGACCGCCTGGGGGATGGGCGGACATGGCTGCGCCATCATCGCACCGAGGTCACCCGTTTCACATGGCAGGGGTGAATTCCCGGGCAACTTCCCATCGCCTTACACCGGCGGCATGACGCCGCACATCCGCCGAATGAGCGTAGTCACATCAATCCCGGGCTTATGTACCGGCTTGGACGGCAATACGTAACCGTATGTCGAGCCGCAGCCTGGAGGCTGAAGCATGAGCATCTGGTGGTCGCTCCATCTGCGGCGAGAGGCTGCGAGTGTCCCGCTCGCCCGGCGGCTTCTGCTCGGCACGATGGAGGCAGCCGGGGTCGATCCCGACATTTCCTACGATCTCTCTCTTGCTCTCACCGAAGCGTGTGCGAACGCGGTGGAGCACGGAGGGGACTCGTCGTCGGACGGTTCGTCCGGGGCGTATCGCGTGATCGCCTATCTCGACGGCGACAAATGCCGTATCGAGGTGACCGATTCGGGTCCCGGCTTCCCCATCGGGCGCGTACTCCAGGGCACGTCCCTGCGATCGGCGGTCCCTCCCCCGCCGCCCGTACCCGTCCCGGTGGACGCGGACCGCGAACACGGGCGCGGACTCTGGCTGATCGAGGCCCTCGCCGACCACGTCGACTTCCGCAACCGCCCCGGCCAGGGCGCGGTGGTGAGCTTCGACAAGATCCTCAAGTGGCGTGAGGACGCACTGCTGAAGGCGTCCTGAGTCCGGAAGGACTTCAGGGCGCCCCCAGCCCGCGCACGCGTCAGCCCTTGAGGCGGGCCATCCACGACTCGACCTCGCCGGCGGCGCGCGGCAGCCCGGCCGAGAGGTTCCGGTTGCCGTCCGCGGTGACGAGGATGTCGTCCTCGATCCGGATGCCGATGCCGCGGTACTCCTCCGGCACCGTCAGATCGTCCGCCTGGAAGTAGAGGCCCGGCTCGACGGTGAGCACCATGCCCGGCTCCAGCACGCCGTCCACGTATGTCTCGGTCCGTGCGGCGGCACAGTCGTGCACGTCCAGGCCGAGCATGTGGCCGGTGCCGTGCAGGGTCCAGCGGCGCTGCAGCCCGAGTTCGAGCACCCGCTCCACAGGACCCTCGACCAGGCCCCACTCCACGAGCCGGGTGGCGAGCACGCGCTGCGCCGCGTCGTGGAAGTCGCGGTACTTCGCTCCCGGCTTGACCGCCGCGATACCGGCCTCCTGCGCCTCGTACACCGCGTCGTAGATCTTGCGCTGGCTCGCGCTGAAGCGCCCGTTGACGGGCAGGGTGCGGGTGACGTCCGCGGTGTAGAGGGTGTGGGTCTCCACGCCGGCGTCCAGGAGGAGCAGGTCGCCGGAGCGGACCGGGCCGTCGTTGCGCACCCAGTGGAGGGTGGTGGCGTGCGGGCCGGACGCGCAGATGGAGCCGTAGCCGACGTCGTTGCCCTCCACGCGGGCGCGCAGGAAGAAGGTCCCCTCGATGTAGCGCTCGGACGTGGCCTCGGCCTTGTCCAGGACCTTCACGACGTCCTCGAAGCCGCGGACGGTGGAGTCGACGGCCGCCTGGAGCTGGCCGATCTCGTACTCGTCCTTGACGGCGCGCAGCTCGCTGAGGAAGACCCGAAGTTCCTCGTCACGCTTGTCGTCCAGCTTCTCCGCGAGGGCGGCTTCGAGACCGGCGTCGTGGCCGCGGACGATGCGGACCCGACCGTCGAGGGCGGTCAGCTCCTCGGCCGCCTTGCGCACGTCCCGGGCGGGCAGACCGAGGAGCGCTTCCGCCTCGGAAAGGCTGTTCCGCCGGCCGACCCACAGTTCGCCCTGGCCGTCGAGCCAGAACTCGCCGTTCTCGCGGTTGGAGCGGGGGAGCAGGTAGAGCATCGCGTCGTGGCCGTCGTCGGACGGCTCCAGAACGAGGACGCCGTCCTGGGTCCGGTCACCGGTCAGGTGCACGTACTCGGTCGCGGCGCGGAAGGGGTACTCGGTGTCGTTCGACCGCGTCCTGAGGTTGCCCGCGGGGATGACCAGGCGCTCGCCGGGGAACCGCGCGGAGAGCGCGGCGCGGCGGCGGGCGCAGTGCGGGGCCTGCTCGATCGGCTGCAGGTCGCGCAGCTCGGTGTCGGCCCAGCCGCCCTTCATGTTCTCGGCAAGCTCGTCGGAGACGCCCGGGTACAGGCCGTTCTTCCGCTGCTTGATCGGCTCGTCGCCTTCGGGGTTCTCGGGCGCGGGCTGGTCGGTCACGGCATCCTCCTCGAGTGGGATCCCCCTCATGGTATGGGCGGAGGGAAGACCACCGGAGAGTGCCTGACCAGCCATGCCCGGCCCGGCGGCGGTGGGCGGGGCCGGTTCAGACCACGTCGAAGCGGGCGGCGAGCAGGACCACGTCCTCGGGGTCGTCCACCGCGTCCCGGCCGTCCGGCAGCACGGAGTGCAGCACGTGGTCGGCGACGGCATCCGGATCGTCGCGCAGAGTGGCGGGCACGCTCGCCGCGGCCGCGTGCAGGCGCGCGAAGGCCCGGTCCATGGGTTCGCCGGTGCGGTGCAGCAGCCCGTCGCTGTAGACGAGCACGGTCTCGCCGGGCTCGACGTCGAACTCGACGCTGGGCGCCTCCCAGCAGGAGAGCATCCCGAGCGGCGCCGACAGCGAGGTCTCCACGAACTCGGCGCGGTGGTCGCCGATGACCAGGGGCGGGCAGTGGCCTGCTCCGGCGAGCACCACGTGCCGGGCGTTGCCCGCGTCGGGGGTGAGCCCGGACGGCTCGCAGTAGGCGAAGAGCGCGGTGGCCGACCGGGCGGGCTCGGTCAGCCGCAGCAGCAGTTCGAGATCGGAGAGCACGGCCACCGGGTCCTCGCCCTCCATGACCGCGTACGCCCGGAGCGAGGCGCGCAGCCGGCCCATGGCGGCGACGGCGCTGGGCCCGGAGCCCGTGACGCTGCCGACGGCCAGCCCGAGCGCGCCCTCGGGCAGCGGCAGCGCGTCGTACCAGTCGCCGCCTCCGCGCGGGCCCGTCCGGTGCCGTACGGCCAGGCGCACACCGGGGATGCGGGGCAGCCGGCTCGGCAGCAGTTCCTCGCGGATGGTGTCGGCGGTCGCGCGGGCACGGGCCAGCTCCAGCTCGCGGGCGAGGTGCTCGGTGGCGTAGTCGGTGTAGAGACCGACGAGGTGGCGCTGCCGCTCGACCGGCTCGGTCGGCTCGTCGTAGAGCCACACCGCGGCGCCGAGGCGGCCCGCGCTCTCGGTGGCGAGCGGGATGGCGTAGCTGGCGGCGTAGCCGAGGCGGGCGGCGACCTCGCGCTGGCGGGGGTCGAGATCCGGCTCGTTGCGCAGGTCGGGGTGGGCGACCTCGGTGCGGGCGCCGCCGTCGTGCTCGGGCAGGCCGTCGAGGATCCGGCCGTACGAGGCGGCGCTGCGGGGGATGGTTTCGATCGTGCCGAGTTCGGCGGGGCCGAGTCCGAGGCCGACGGTGGTCTCCGGGCCGCGGCCGTCGGCGGGCCGGAGCACGATCAGGCCGCGCTGGGCGCCGACGAGTGCGGCACCGGCGCGCAGCAGTTCGTGCAGTGCGGCGTCGAGGGAGCCGATACGGGCGAGGCGCTCGGTCAGCTCGTGCAGCGTCGTGAGATCGGAGATCCAGCCTGCGAGACGGTCCTGGATCGCGGCGAGCTGGTCGACCGGGCTGATCTCCTGCACGGCGGGGGGTACGTCCTCGGCGGGGTCGGCCCGGTGCGGGGCGGAGGGGCCGGCGGGTGACGCATTATGCGAGGGGGCGGGAAGTACCGGATCGATTCCAGCCACTTTCGGCGGATGGTGGGAGTTCATGGCCTGCAACTTCCCGAACGGGTGCGCCGCGCCGCCGGACCTGAGGCGTTGACCACCTCTTTGTCTGTCCTATTTGTTCTGAATAGCAGCGTTTCTTCGTGTGTTGTCGCGGGACGGTCCAGGCGTTGCATTCTTCGCAATAGCATCACAAACCCCCATGTCATGCTGCGCCGCTACCAATGCCTCCACATCTACACGCAGGCCTGGGGTGTGTCCAGCACTGTGCCGACGGGCTCGTTGGTGTCTGCGAGGTTCTTAACTTGGCTGAAAAACCGCCTCACTCCCGCCGATTTGCGCTCGACTGAAGGCAATCCACAACGCGTCACCTCCATCGTGCTGGGTACGTACTCGGAGAAGGGCAGGGGCAGTTGGGGGCCGCCCCGGAACCTCGCGGCGACCTCGAACGTCCTAGTCGGCAACGGCGCCCGTCCCCGATTGGCGTGGGGTCCCTGCCGCGAGCAGGGGGAGCAGTTCAGGACGGCAAGCGCCATGCATGCGCCACCCCCCGCCATGTCCCACGCCCGGCCCGCGACGTGATGCGCTGCTCGAGAACGCGCAGTGACGAATGATCCACACGGCGTGAACGATCTGAACGGCTTCGTGGAGCGCCACGTACTGCCCTGCAGTTCGACGGCACAGAGATCGGTGCACTAGGTAAATCCGTACCTCCGGTGGCGGTACACCGGTACAGCGTGTTGTGAGGACGCGTTGGTTCTCCCTGCTCCGGCGGGGCCCCACCCTCGGCGTTTAGCGGAAAGGAACGAGCGCTCATGCGCGAGATCCTCGGAAGGCGACGCAGGCTCCTGCCCAGGCGTAGGCGCGGCGGGAAGCCGGACATGCTCACGGCGGCGCTCACCTGCGCCACCGCGTGGCAGTGGCCGGTCCTCCCGGGCGTGGGGCTCCAGCCCGGCGGCAGCGGCGCGTACGACTGCGCCTGTCCGCACCCGGACTGTGTGGTGCCCGGTGCCCACCCGTTCGACCCCGGACTGCTCGCCGCCACGACCGACGAGCGGATGGTGCGGTGGTGGTGGGAGAACCGCCCGGCTGCCCCCGTCGTGCTGGCCACTGGGGGGCGCGCGCCGTGTGCCGTGAGCCTGCCGGCGGTTGCCGCATCGCATGCGCTCACCGAACTCGACGCCATGGGCGTCCGGATCGGGCCGGTCGTGGCGACCCCGACACGGTGGTCGATCCTCGTGGCGCCCTACTCCTTGGAGGTGCTGGGCGAATTGCTGCACCAGCAGGAGTGGGTGCCCGGTTCGCTGCGCTTCCACGGCGACGGCGGCTATGTGGTCCTGCCGCCCTCCCAGACCGGACTCGGCCTGGTCCGCTGGGAGCGCGCTCCGCGGCCCGCGTCGGAGGCACCCGGCGACGCACCTGCGACCGGGCGGCGCACGGGCAGGGCCCGGGCGCGGAAAGAGCCGGGCGACGGCGGGGACACGCCGTGGCTGCCCGATGTCGCCACGGTCGTGGACGCGCTGGTCGAGGCGAGCACACGCGCGCCCGGCGGCGGAAGCCGCCTCGCCTACTGAGGGCGGAAGTCGCCTCGCCTACTGTCGCCTCGCCTACTGAGGGGCGCGACGTTGCGGGACCGGAGGTCGCCGGGTGGAGCCGGTGGGGTGCACCGAACCGCCCGTTGACCCCCCGTGGGGGGCCGCACGTGACGAGCGACCCGAACTGCCGCCCCGCCACGGCTTCGACGCGTGCTGCTGCCCGTCTCGGGTGTGCGTTCACTCGTACGGGTACGAGCCGGGCGGAGTTGCACGGGAAACGACCTCTGCCATCCGGAGAACCCCGCTCTGACCGATATGTTCGGCCTGCCGTCAAGCGTTCTCAGCGAGTTGCAGGTAGGTCCTCATGGAGCAGGCGCCGAATCCGCGCGGGTCGAACCTCCGGGCTGCCGCTCTCGTCGGCGCCGTGGTCCTCGCCGCCGTACTCCCCCTGGCCGCGGCGTCGGCCGGCCCGGTGGGCCTGGGCGACCGCAGCGCCCGGCCCGAAGCCCCGCCCGCCGCACCGTCCTTCTCGCTCTCGGCCGCTCCGGCGCCGAAGGGCGACGAGAAGGCCCGCGGGGCCGGCGACGCCGGGAGCGCTGAAGGCGGCTCCCCTCTCACGGCCGGCGGCACGGCAGGGCTGCTGTCCGGGCTGCAGCTCGCCGGCACCTCTCGCTGCGGCCCCGAACTCTCCTCTCCCGAAGGGCTGGAGGCGCAGACCTGCGTCCAGAGCGAGGGCAGCGAGACCTGGGGGCGCACGTACTACCGCAACACCACGGGGCGTACGCTGCGCGCCGTCCTCAGCCTGATGGGCCCGGACGGCCGGACCCTGCAGGTGCATTGCACGCTGGAGGCCGGGGGCGATCCGGGAACGTGCGAGACGCCGCGCAGGTCCGGCAGCGCCTCCCTCGCAACACCCGCACGGGAGGAGGCGGGTGGCGCCAAGCGTGAGCTGTCGCAAAGCGAGGTGTACGCGGCGGTGGCGGAGATCGCGTCGGCGGGCTCGGACCGGCTGCTGTTGCGCACCGGGAGCAACGCCCCTGAAACCGAGGCGGGTTGAGGGGGACGACCGCATCCGGGCATGGAAACGCCCGGTCGCTGGCGACGGGGGATGCACCAGCGACCGGGCTTCCAGAACCGTAACAAGAGATCCGCCATTCGCAAATTCAATCGCGGATATCAGGGTCCCGATTTACCGCTCAGTAGGGGGAGTTGTGACGAGAGTCACGTCCGGATGCGGAAGTGGGCCGGGAGATTCCGTTCCTGGCCCACCCGATTCACCCCCGGATTCGGCTCGGTCTCCGGTTCGCTTCACCCCGGAACCGGCTCTCCCCGGAACCGGCTCTCCCCGGAACCGGCTCTCCCCGGAACCGGTTCTCCCCGGAACCGGCTCTCCCGGAACCGGCTCTCCCGGAACCGGCTCTCCCGGAACCGGCTCCCCCCGAACCGGCTCAACCCGGGTTCAGCTCAGCGTCACCTGACGGTTGGTGAGTCCACCGCGCGCCCGCCGCTCCTCGGGGGTCAGCGGCGCGTCCGAAGCCAGGGCCTCGGTGAGCCGCTCGGCGAACTCCTGCGCGGGCTTCTCGACGTCGTCGGCCTCCATCGCACCCGGCAGGTCCCACACCGGCACCACGAGGCCGTGGGCCCGGAACGAGCCGACGAGACGGGTGTGTTCGCCCAAGCCCGACGTCCCGGCGGCATGCAGCCGCGCGAGGGCGTCGATCAGCTTCTCCTCGGGGTGCGGCATGACCCAGCGCAGATGGTTCTTCTCCGGCGTCCGGCACCAGTACGCCGCCTCCACTCCGGAGAGCCGGGCCGTCGGGATCGCGGCCTCGTTCGCCCGCTCCAGCGAAGCGGTCACCTCCGGCGAGGAGTTCGCCGAGTCCTCGAGCCAGAACTCGAAGCCGCTGTGCACGACCGGTGTGAACGGAGCCTCGGGGTCGATCAGATCCTGCAGACGCGGACTGTCGGCCGGCACGCGCTCCGCGGCAACCGGGCTGCCGGGCTTCGCCTCCAGGGCGCGCCGCAGCACGTCGGCGATGTCGCGGCTGATGTCCCCGGACGCGGTGTCGTTCTGCAGGCCGAGCAGCACGGAGCCGTTCTCGCGGCGCAGCGCGGGCCAGGCCATCGGCAGGACGGTGGCGAGCGTGACGGCCGGGACACCTTCGGGCAGCCCGCTCTTCAGGTTGAGCTCCACGGTCGCGGCGGGGACGAGTTCGCGCAGGGCGACCCAGTCGCATTCGCCCGGCAGCCCTTCGAAGGGGCGCTGTACGAGCTCGGCCACGGCGTGGGCCGCGGCCCGGCCGTGGCACGCCTTGTAGCGGCGGCCGGAACCGCAGGGGCAGGGCTCGCGCGCGCCGACGACCGGAATGTCTCCATCGGAGACCTGGGGGGCAGCGGTCCTGCCGGAGGTCTTGGCCTTCGTCTGAGGGCGCTTCTTGGCCATGGCGTCGGTTTCTCCGTTACGGCGTCGATTCTTGGCCGCCGAGCCTAGTCCTTCGCCGTGCCGGGTGCGGCGTTCCGCAGGCCGGCCGCCCTGTCGTACGGCGCCGGGACAGGCGTACCGAGGTGCGTACCCGCGTGGCGTCCACCGCGTGCGCAAGGTTCGTCGCGCGTGCCGTCGCACCGTTCCGTCGTGCGCGGATCGGTGCCGGGGACAGGTCAGTCGAGACCGCTCGACTGGTCGAAGCCGTCGAAGAGTTCGGCGACTTCCAGCACCGGGACCCCCACGCGCGTAGACATACCGGCGCGCCGCGGCGATGCGATGAGAACGGCCCACACGGTGACCTCGCCCGCAGCGTTGTCACGCACGCCCCAGTCCTGCGCGAGTGCGGTGATGATGTTCAGGCCGCGGCCGCCGCGGGCGGTGACCGATGGAGTGGCCGGAAGCGGACGGGTCGGACCGCCGCCGTCCGTCACCTCGACCGTGAGCCGGCCGAATTCGTCCACGCCCCAGGCGGCGCGGACCGCGCCAGGCCCGTCCCCGTTCATCCCGTCGTGCAGCGGGCGGGCGTACCGGTACGCATTGCTGAGCAACTCGGAGAGTACGAGGACGGCATCGTCGACGACACACTCGGGAACTCCGCTGATCCGGAGTCCCTCGCGCATTCTGCGCCGCGCTTCACCCACGCCCGCTGGACCATGGGGTACGGCCATGATCGACGACGTCGGCACATCCTGTGCCACCACCAACGCCACCCCCGAGACCTCCTTTGCCCCACGCCACGGGATGGATGCCCCCCTGGACTGGACCGGAAACCGGCCAACTGCGATCCCGTGGCGCACTTGTAATGATCGGATACGTACCGAACGCGCCGGTGCACTCCTTGTGAGGAACGGGCCGGTTTCTGGGGTTCGTCAGGGGATTCGCGGGAGATTCGGCGGGTCGTGCCGGAAGACCCGGCCTAAGCCCGGCCGAGCTGGGTGAGCACCTGCCGCGGGCGGTTGGTGATCACGGCGTCGACCCCGAGGTCCCGGCAGAGGGCCACGTCGGCCGGAGCGTCGACCGTCCACACATGGACGCGGTTCCCCGCCCGGTGCGCGCGCTCGACGTAGCCGGGGTTGTTGCGCAGGATTCGCATGCTCGGCCCGGCGATGCGGGTGCCCCCCGGAAGCCGCCCGTCGCGGTAGCGCGGCGAGAGGAACTGCATCAGGTAGACGGTGGGGACGTCCGGCGCTCCGAAGTTCACGCGGTGCAGCGAGCGGGCCGAGAAGCTCATGACCCGTACGGCCGAGCGCTCCCCGGGCGGCGCGCTGTCGAGGCCGAAGCGGCGCAGGAGCTGCAGCAGTCTCTCCTCCACCTGGCCCGCCCAGCGGGTGGGGTGCTTGGTCTCGATGGCGAGCTCGACGCGGCGGCCGGCGCCCGAGACGAGTTCGAGAAGGCGTTCCAGGGTGAGGACGGAGGTGCGGTCCATCAGCCCGTGCTCGTCCCAGTCCGGGGACTCGCCGGTCTCGCGGACAGCGTCGCCCTGCTTCCAGGAGCCGAAGTCGAGGGCCGCGAGGTCGGAGAGCTCCAGGGCGGAGACTGCGCCGCGGCCGTTGGAGGTCCGGTTGACCCGCCAGTCGTGCACGCAGACGAGATGGCCGTCCGCGGTGAGCCGAACGTCGCACTCGAGGGCGTCGGCACCGTCCTCGATCGCTTTGCGGTACGCGGCCAGGGTGTGCTCAGGGGCATCCTCGGACGCGCCGCGGTGGGCTACCACGGAAATCGTGTGCGGCCCCGGACGGAGGCCGCGGGCCGGATGCGCAGAGGTCACCGCGTTATGGTGCCACCGCCCGGCGGGATACCGCTCGCACGGCCTCCGCCCCGGAAGTCAGCGGATGCGTCCGAATCGTCCGGGATAAAAGATGGCGGTCCAAGCGCTGTCACTGCTTACGGCGCTCTGACGCCCTGTGGGAAATGCTGGCAGGGAGACTGGGTTACGTGGGCCGTGACCGATGAATACTGACGTAGCGTCGCGACCGAGCGACTGACGTGTACCTGAGGAGAAAGCTGTGAGCACCGAGAACGAGGGCGCTGCCGTTCCGCGTGATGCGGAGCCGGCGCCCGAGACGCCGGGCAACGGGCCCGCGTCCGCGTCCGGCGCACCGACCGCAGACTCCGCCCACCGTGCGGAGCACGCGCCGCCCACGCCGCCCGTACCGCCCGTGCCGCCGACCGTCCCGCCGGCCGGTGCGGCCGAGCAGGGCCGTACGCACGGCGCGACGGACTCGGACTACCCGCTGCCCGCGCCGGAGGAGCGGACCGCGCAGCTTCCTCCGGTGGGTGCAGGGCAGGGCGAAACCGTCGCCCGGACGGCCCAGTACCCCGCCGCGATGTCGTCGGCCGAGAGCGGACCGGGCGGTCAGCAGCCGCCGGGTGCCCATGGGGGGCAGCCCGGCGGGCCCGGAGCTCACGCGACTCCGGGCGGCGCACACCCGGCCGGTGGCGCGGGCTGGCCTCCGCCGCCTCCGCCCGGCTCGGGCGGATCCGGCGGGCCCGGCGGTGGCTGGGGCGGATGGGCCGGCCCGCCCGAGTCCGTACCCCCGGACGGTGTCTCGCCGCGCCGGCGTCACCGTGAGTTCATCGCGACCGTGCTCGCCGCCGCGCTGCTCTCGGGCGGTCTCGGCGCGGGCATCGCCATCCTCGCCACGGGAGGGGACGGCGGCTCCGACTCGACCACCGTCTCAGCCCCCGGCGACCCCGAGGTGCTCAACCGCTCGCCCAAGTCCGTCTCGGGCATAGCGCAGCGGGCGCTTCCGAGCGTCGTGACCCTGGAGGCGCAGGGCAACCAGGGTGAGGGCGGCACCGGCACCGGCTTCGTCTACGACAAGCAGGGCCACATCCTCACCAACAATCACGTCGTGGCCTCGGCGGCCGACGGCGGCAAGCTGACCGCGACGTTCTCCAACGGCAAGAAGTACGACGCCGCGGTCGTCGGCAAGGCCCAGGGGTACGACGTCGCCGTCCTCAAGCTCAAGAACGCCGGGGACGCGAAGCTCAGCCCGCTGCCGCTCGGCGACTCCGACAAGAAGGTCGCTGTCGGGGACTCGACCATCGCGATCGGCGCGCCCTTCGGCCTGGCCGGCACGGTCACCACGGGCATCATCAGCGCCAAGAACCGCCCGGTCGCCTCCAGCGACGGCGCCAGCAGCAACGCCTCGTACATGAGCGCCCTGCAGACGGACGCCTCGATCAACCCGGGCAATTCCGGCGGCCCCCTCCTCAACGCGCAGGGTGCCGTGATCGGCATCAACTCCGCGATCCAGGCGGCGGGCAACGGCCTCGGCGGCGACGGCGCCCAGCAGTCCGGCAGCATCGGCCTCGGCTTCGCCATCCCGATCAACCAGGCGAAGCGCGTCGCAGAGACCCTGATCAAGACGGGCAAGCCGGTTTACCCGGTGATCGGGGTCCAGGTGGACATCCGGGACCAGGGCGAGGGTGCCCGAATCCCGGACGGCGGCAACAGCGGCGCGGAGGCGATCACGCCCAACGGTCCGGCGGAGAAGGCGGGCCTGAAGCCCGGCGACGTCATCACGAAGCTGGACGACACTGTGATCGACAGCGGTCCGACGCTGATCAGCACGATCTGGACCCACAAGCCGGGCGACCAGGTCAAGCTCACGTACAAGCGCGACGGCAAGACGTCGACGGTGAACGTGACGTTGGGATCCCGCGAGGGCGACAGCTGACCGCACACTGCCGAGCGGCATGAGGTGGGGCGCCGGACCCGGTCCGGCGCCCCACCGCTGTGTGCGCTGTGCCTGCCCGTGTGTCTGCCGTCTGTCCGCCCGGCGTCTGTGCCCGCCCGCCGTCCCGCCGGAACAGGTATTCGAACTAGAATCGAACATCGTGAACGACCGGTACGCAGCGGCGGGCCCCTGGGCCCGGGCCACCCTGCCCGACGGGCAGCAGCTCGACGTGATCGTCACCGGTCGCACGCGCACCAGGGACGGGCACTGGTGGTACGAGCTCGAGGCCGTCCTCGTGGCCCGCACCAGGCTGCCCGACGGCCGCACCATCGCCGAACCCACACCCGTCGCCTTCAGCATGCCCGCGGACCGCGTCGCCCCGATCCCGGGCGAGCGCTACGACGCGGTGCCCACGGACGGGGCGGTCGCGGGGCGCCAGTTCCTCGTCGAGAACCTCTGGCGCACCATCGACGGACCCAGCCGCCGCCTCCACCGACGGGACTGCTGGCAACCGGGCCCTGCCCATCGCCGTATCACCACCGCCGAGGCGGTCGCCCTGCTCCATGACCCGGATGTGGCCCCCTGCGACATCTGCCACCCGGAACGTGCCCTGCGCCGCCACTGAGGGCAAGGCGGCGCCTTGCCGCCGCCCTGCGCGCGGCGATCCGCAAGCCCGATTCCGGCGTGGACGTGACCGCCCGGCGCAGGGGCGTTCCATCTAGGAGGGGCCGATTTACGGGCGTACGGTTCGGTGACGGGCCAACGCCCTCTTCGGGGCGCTCCGCCGGGTAGGCTGTAGGCCGCTCCGCCGCAGGTGGGCGGGCGAGGGAGGGTTGCCCGAGCGGCCTAAGGGAACGGTCTTGAAAACCGTCGTGGCAGCGATGTCACCGTGGGTTCAAATCCCACACCCTCCGCCCAGGCCGGCGAACGAGCTGGTCAGATGGGGCGCTCCGCATCCGGGGTGCCCCATCTTCATAGGGCCTGTCTCACCTTGATCCGCCTCTGTCACGTCGTTGACCAGTATCTGTGGACCAGGCGTGGACCAAGGTCGGATCGGCCAGAACCGGGAAATCGCAGGTCACGCCCGGGACTGTGAGGCGGCGCGTGGACCAGGTCCATGGGCCGGGCAACGCGAAAGGCGCCACCCTCCCCAGATGTGGGGCGCGGGTGGCGCCTTCCTGCCCCACGACAGGAGCGGCAGGGCTACTCGTCGTCGGCCGCTTCCAAGGCCCGCTCGATCTGCTGGTTCGAACGATCCTGGTTGCGGTGGATGGCCTTGGCGTAGAAGCGGAAAAGGACCGCGATGCTGTGGCCGGCACGACGGGCAACCTCAGCGGGGGAGATACCCGAGTCGAGCCAGAGCGAGACGCCAGCGTGCCGCAGCGAGTACGGAACGTCTGCCAAGGGTGAGGCTGCTTCGGATTCCGTGAGCACGCCTTCTCGCGCGGCCTGCCAGACCTCTCCGTACTCCTTCGACAGGAGATAACCTCCTTGGACCGCGCGGAAGAGGCGACCGTCCTCGGCGACGCCGAATTCCTTTATGTGCTCCCGGAGCATGCGGACCAGGACGGGCGGGATCGGCACCGACCGGGTCGCCTTCCGAGCCCGCTTCTTAAGGCCGCGCGTGTCGAAAGACTCGCCGGTGTCCGTCCAGCCGGAGCCCACACGGGGCGTGCTGGTGGACAACAGGACTTCCCCCCAGCCCTGCTCCGGCAGGGTGAAGCTGTTCTCGCACAGGTTGGCCGCTTCCCCCGGACGGTTGGCCCCGTAGTAGAGGCAGCCGAAGAACGCCTTCAGGTGTCGGCCGCGCACGCCTTGATTGCCAACGGCAGTGATCAACTGCTTGGAGAGCTTGGGGCCAGGAACGAAGCGGAAGTCGATCTCGTCGTCCGTCGCTGGCGGCGTCCAGTCCACCTTGTTCAAGGGGAGCGTCGCCAGCAGTCCGCGCTCTATGGCGTACCGCAAGCAGTTGCTGAACACAGGCACTTTCCGCTTCACCGTGTTCTCGGCAGCGGGCTTGCCATCCATCTTCAGCTTGAGCGCGTCGAGCGCGGTCCGAAGGACGCTGGGAGTATCGAGGTCGGCGATGTTCACTGACTTGCGACTGATCCAGTCGAGCGCGGCCACGATTTCGGCAGGGGCGCTTCCACCTCGGTCCGGGGCCGGGTTACTCCGTCGTCGCCCCGGACGAACCGGAAGACCCAGGAGTAGAGCGCGGCCCGCAGCACCTTTGGGGTCGGGGCACCTCGGTTGTCGGTCACCAGCCTAGGCGTGACAGTGGCCAGCGCATCCGCAATGCTCGCGCGGTGCTTGGCGGAGGCATCTGGCCACTTCATCTCGGCGTACGCGCGTGCGTGGGAGTACCAAGTGGGGGACTCCAACGCACGGACCTCTGATTCGGGCAGGCCCAAATCCGTGTCGAACCGCTCACGGTTGCGTAGTGCGGCCAGCAGCTCTGCGCGCCTTCCGTCCGCCTGAGCTTTGATCTTGAAACTCTTGGAGAAGGGCTGTGGGCCTACGCGCCAACGGAGTTGGTACGACGCCGCGCGATTGGTGCGCTTGCGGATGCCCCAGATCTGCACGTCGTACGTCAGCATGCGGGTACCTCGCATGAGGTCCACCAGGCATCCAAGTCCGAACGGCGTATGCGGATTTGGCCGTTGGGGAGCTTCAGGCACCGCGGCGCAGTGCCTCGAGCTCGCATCCGATAGAACGCAGCCCGCGACACTCCGATTTCGTCGAGTGCTTCGGTCAGGGTGAGCTTCTCGTTCTGGGCGGCATACCTGGTCGTCACAGCCAGACCTCTTCTGTCCGGGCGCAATTCTTGTGATCGCGCGCGACGACGTTTTCGCGGCGGACCTGTGCGGCGAGGAGTTCTTCGCCAGGGCTATAGCCGGTGCCGATGAAGGTCCAGGCGGACTCGAGGACGAGGGTGGTGTCATCGAGGAGGCCGAGGGCGGCACGGGACTGATGGGTGCGCCACGCCCTGCGTACGTCGCGGAGGGCGCCGAGGGTTGTGGAGTAGCGGCGGGACTTGGTGGAAAAGTGGCCAGGGAAGCCGACCATGTGGGCCCACTTGCGCAGCAGGAGGTGCCCGTATTCGGGGCGTCCACCGAGGTTGAAGCAGGCCCGGAAAAGGTTCCTGGCATGGTCGGCGACGACGAGGTGGGCGATGGGTTGACCCTCGCCCGTTCCGTCGCAGCGGGTACAGCGGTAGCGGTCGGAGTAGCCCGTTCCCTGGCAGGTGGGGCAGTACAAGGGGTGGTCGATGGCGTCTGTGGCTGCCTCGGCGCCCTTGGTGGCGTACTTGGCGATGTACGCGGCGACGGTCTGGTCCGTGAACGGAGTGTCGCCATCGAAGTCGTGGGTGCGGATGGGCTGGACGTTGAAGACCTTGCCGAAGGCGTAAAGGTGGCGGTTGCCGTCAATCCCTAGGCCTGGAACCGCCGTGCTCTTAATTGCAGCCTTCGTCGCCTTGGTGAGGAGCTTGCTGGTGGCCCAGGCCGGCGGGGAGTCGCTGGAGCCTTCGGGACCGTCGATGCGAACTACGGCGTGGAAGTGGACCGCGCCTCTCGCCTGGTACTCGGCGACCTTGGCGTATGACAGTCGTGCATGGTCGCGGAACTCGCGCTGGCTGAGGCCCGCAGCCTTAGCGACTTCGCGGCGTAGGCGGGTTGTGAAGCGAGCCCAGATCTTGGCGGCATGTGCGTTCCAGAGCACCGCGGATTCGTAGTCGTAGGTGTCGAGGTTGAGGGGGCTGCCGATCAGCGGGTCTCCGGCGGCATGAGTGTGGCCGCAGCGGCATGGCTTAAGAACGCCGCTCCTAGTAGAGATCTTGTGGTGGACAGGGCCGAAGGAGGGAGCGGTGAGGGTGACGAAGGCCCGGGGGTGGGTGGCGATGCTCTTGGGGGTCCCCTTACCGCCGCTCAGGCCGGTGGCGATCAGGTGGAAGGTGTCGCGGCGGTAGGTCTCGGCGCAAGTGGGGCAGCGGGAGGTACGACGGTTTCCGCAGGCGACCAGGAGGCGGCCGGTTGGTTCGTCGTCTGTGTTGAAGACATGCAGGACCTCGCTGGTTTCTTTGTTGATCGTGGCGCTGAAGCCGGTGATCTGGATTGGACGGGCGCACCCGCCCAGGCGTTCGATCTGGGCTTGGAGCCGGTCGAAGTCGTGCATGGCAGCCAGATCGATGAGGTTGGCCAAGGGCGCGCTGATGCTGTGGGTTTGAGTCATGAGGGGGCCTTTCTCGGGGCAGCGGGGCAGGAGCAGGGGGTCCGTGCTCCTGCCCCGGGGCATGGCGGACTGGGCCCCATGGGGGGCCAGCTGTGAAGAGGGGAAGTGCCGGGCTCAGGCGGTGAGCTGGGCGTGCGCGGCCGTAGCGAGGGGCAGGGCGACGCCGAGACGGGCTTGGAGCTGGGCCGGAGTGATGTGCCGACCGTGCCGTTCGCGGTGGTCGGTAGCCACGGACCGTGCAGCTTCCAGTAGCGGCGCGGGAACCGCAGCCGCGGCAGGTGCCGGAGTGCCGAGCGCCTTTGTGGGCGGCGCCTCAACCGGGTTCGGCTCCAAGGGGATTGACGTGATCGGTCTGGGATCGGCCGCAGGCTGCATGACCGGCGCCGGTCCAGTCGGGGCGGAGGTGGGGGCGGTGACGGTGTGGAAGTGGCGCAGCAGGGTAGGGCCGACGCTGCCCCAGCCGAGCAGGAGGAGCGGGGCGACCGCATCCACTGCGGCACGGCCATAGTGCCCGGCCAAGATCGGCTCAACGACGTTGAGGCTGAGGGTCAGCAGGCCGGACAGGTGCATGAGCCGGGTTGCAGATTTCAGCTTGTCGGCGGGGACGCCACGCAGGGACAGGTAGCGCAGGGCGACCAGGAGTCCGACCACGGAGAGGTCCACCATCGGGGCGATAAGCGGGGCGACCGGCTGGGGGACGCCGAGCCGGACGGCCAGGGCCCAGACGTTGCCGAAGGAGAACACGAATGCCAGAGCGGCAATGACGACCATCACGATAGTGACCGTTCGCTGAGTGATCCGGTCTTCCGCCATATGGAATTCACCTCCTTTCAGGGGCGGTTGGCGTTGGGCAGAGGTCAGGCTGCGGGCGGTTCGCTGTGCTGGGGTGGCTCGGGCTTGCGCAGGCTGAGAGCGGTGAGACTGGCGAGCAGCTCGGCAGGGTCCTGGGTGAGGTGGGCGGTGGCGTTCGCTATGGCGGCAACATCGTGGGGGTCCATGCGGGGGGTGCGGACCCGTACGAAGCCGGGGCGTCCTTCGGCGGCCATGGAGGCCACGCCGACGTAGTGGGATCCCTGGAGGTTGATCGGATCAGCGTCCGGCCAGTTGCGGATGTCCTCGCCCAGGGCTGCCACAGAGGCATCTGTGGTGCGCTGTCCGAAGGAGAGGGCGGCACTGCACACGTCACGGATGGAGGTGGGGATGGCATCGCCGGTTGCCTTCTGGGTGGCCAGGACGGTGAAGATGCCGACCGAGCGGCCCATCTTGACCAGCGTCTCAACCAGCCGTGTGTTTTCTGCCGCCAGGGCTGCGAGCTTCTTCGTCTTCGGGTCGCTGCCCTTGTGGTCACGGAAGAACGTGTGGGACTCGTCGATCACGAAGATCACGAGAGGCCAATCGACGCTGGGGCCGACGTGCCACATGTTCGGGGTGCCCAGCACCTTCCTGGCCGACACAGTGCGCTCCCTTAGGAGCTTGACCAGCCGCGTGAACAGCGCGTTCGCTTCTTCCAGGTCGTGACCGGCATGGGCGAACAAGCGCGGTATTGCGTCCGCGTAATCGCCGTACGGCGCATCGTCCACCTTTCCATCGAGGAGCGCGAACTGGACCGCCGGCGACGGGGCGAAGCGGGTGATGAGGGTGGTGAGCAGGTTGGACTTGCCGCCTCCGACACCGCCAGCCACGGTCGAACCGGACTTCTCCTTGATTTCGACGGACACGGCCCCGCCGTACTCGTCCGTGCCCACCGGCCACACCGACAGCGCATCAGGGGGTCGTCCGGTCGGCTTGTACACGGTGCGATCGGTCAGTGGGTCCCAGCGCACCGCGCGCATGACGGCATAGCCCGGCCTGCCGGGCTCGACCGCAACACGGGCGCAGCCCCACGCGTCGGCCAGGAACCGAGCCTTGTCTTGGAGTTCCTTGATGCCGACTCTAGGCAGCAGCTTGATCCCGATGATCACACCGAACGGGTCCGGCGTGGTCCGAATCGTGGGGACCAGCTCACGCGGCTTGGGCTCGGACCCGTCCCTCGTCGTATTGAGAAAGGCCAGAGGGGGCGGAGTGCGGTCGATGACCGACAGCCCCGCCATCTTGGCCAGCCGATGCCAGGTCGCGCGGATACGAACCGCCTGCCGGATGCTGCGGCGCGTCCCCTCGTCCGCCCGCAGATACCGAACTAGCTTGATAGCGGCCCATACGAGTAGCACCGCGCCGATGACCGTGGCCACTACCGGCGCATGGCCGGTGATCTCTTCGGGACTCATTCCTGTGTACCCCCTTTTGTCGTGTCGCCGTAGATGAATCCGAAGAGCGCCGACCTCGACTTCAACAGGTCTCGCTGGCTCGTGATCGGCGGGTAGCCGTGCTTCACCAGCACTGCTTCCACGTCCAGGACCGGCCCGAGGGTGAAGCGGGAATCGCCATCCCCCTCGGGCCACGCCGGATGCGCGCACGGAAGAACCAGCGTCACTGCGCCAGCTCCAGGGCCTTGGCCCGATAGGAAAGGCCCGAGTTGACCTGGTCGCCGAACCCCTTGTTCGCCCAGACCGAGGCGATCATCTCCACCGGCCGCACCTGCATCCCCGGCGTGATCGCCTCGGGGATCTGCGACTCGGGCACAGTCACCTTGATGACCTGGGCCCGGTCCTTGAATGTCTCGGCCAGGGTGATCACCGACAGCACCTCGGCGGTCTCCCGGTCGAAGGCGCGGACCTTCGGCGCGTCGTCGGCGCCCTGCATCTTGTCGACCGGCGGCATCACGACCATGTACGTCGACAGGTCGGTGTTCACCAGCACGCTGGCCTTGGCCATACAAATCACTCCCTAGTTGGCAGACCGTGTGTTCGGTCTGGCGTGGGTCAAGTTGTAGCTGAACTGCCCTAGGGCGGTCAAGGGCGATCAAGGTCGCCCTAGGTGATCGTTCCAAGGGGTCACCCGGGCGGGATGTCCAGGGCGGCCTAGGGCGAACTATCCTCCGAGGTATGAGCCTGCCTTCCGACGATCCGCGCCCGCCCTATCTGCTGGCTGCGGACAAGCTGCGAGACGAGATCGCCTCGGGTCGGCTCAAGCCCGGCGACCGGCTTCCCTCGTCGCGCGCGCTGCGGGACAAACTCGGCATCGCCAACAACACCGTGTACCGGGCGTTGGACGTGCTGCGCGAGGAAGGGCTCATTTACTCCGTGCACGGCCGCGGCAGCTACGTCAGCGACCCCGACGCCAAGCCGGAGACAGACGCCCTGGCCGAGCTTGCCGGGGAATTCACCTTCGACCTCACGCCCCCGGCCTGGTACACCGCCAATGTGTCCGAGGCGGCTGTCTCCGAGAGTCAAGCGCCAGCCGACAAGGCGTCGAGCACGACCGCCGCGAAGGGCGGTGAGCCCAGCGTTAAGCGGGCTAGGCCAACCGGAGAGACCAGTCTGCTGACAGAAATCCTCACCACCGTCCGCGATCAACTCCGCGACATGTCCGCGTACATCGGTGAACTCAGCCAGCACGTTGCGACTCTTGAGGCCAAGGTCGAGCGACTGGAAAGCCGGGAGTACGACCGCTGATCGCGGCGACCCGGGCGTCCAGGTCTGCAACGGTCCGGCGCATGCCGTCCAGTAGTTCCACGATCTCCGTGAGCAACGCGCGATCCGTATCGTTCACCGTGGTCCTCCCCGTGTCTGAGCTGCTTCCTACCGCAGCTCGGTAGCAATTCCCCGCGTAGACGCTGTGATTTCGCGACCCCTGCGGCCACGGGTCCCAATCTGAACGGCGTTTCCGATGGGCGCATCCGGCATCCCGTCCTGCGGCAAGCAGGGACCTGAGATCCCGCCCTGCGGGCAACCGATTCGGCCGCATCCCATCTGATGCACCGCCATCTCCTTTCCCACCCTTGTCCCTTCCGGGTTGTGTCGGCCCCGCGAACTAACGGTCAGCATCGGATGGACGCCGGGAGATGCGCGAGGCAGGCTGATGAGCCGCGTACGCGGCTTGACAGCACCGGCGCGGCAGTGGGCCCAGGAAGGCGCGTTCAAACTTTCCATACTGGATCAAGGCGGCCCGCCAGAGGCGGGCCGCGCGGCGCGGCGGCTGTGCCGCCGCTGCGTTCATGTCTGCCGCCCCACTTCGCGACGGCTCCGCCGCTCGCGCCGCAGAACCGAACAGGCGAGCCGTCCAGGCCCCGTCAGGAAGTCCAACGTGACCATTCCTGCACCGCTTCCCGGCAGCGGCCACGCCCACTCCCCGGCCAGACGCGCAGCCCAGCCAAATCCGCAGACCTCCGAGCGGAGACGCACGGAGACCGGCGCCAATTACGCGAGCTGTCAGGCTGAGAGATAGGGGGAATCACGTGGCTGAGGCCGAAGATGACTGACCGAACCGGAACAACCAGCCCCTGTCGTTGAGCGTCTTCCAACCTGCGATGTAGGTTGGCCAGTTGGGCTGATAGACACGTGAAACCCTTGGTAGACGGGTTTTCGACCAAGAAATCCGTCTCTGCTTGCTTCCCGTCCGGCGTCGACGTGTCCAGCTCTGCCCTGCGCTTCCTGTCCGCCAAGCTCCGCCAGCACCGCCGGGAGCTCGGCACTCGCTGGCGGCGTCTGAGCGCCGTTCGGCAGGCTCTGCTCACCCTCGCCGCGCATCTCCGCAAACGGGCACCCGTATGCCCAGCTCGCAGCAGGGTCGGCATCGGAACCACGACCGCATACCGGTACATCACCGAGGCCGTGGAGGTCTTGGCCGCCCTCACTCCGACCCTTGCGGAGGCGGTCCGGACGGCATCGACGAAGGCGCAGTCTTCTGAATGGCTGACGCATTCCGCAACCGCCGTGCGGAGTGCGGATCCGGCTCCTGGCCGACCGGGCGCCGGCTCTGCTCGAGAGCCTGCGCGAGCGAGACCCGACAGAGCGCCCGCTCGTGATCGTGTTACGAGCTTAGGATTGGGATGTCGCCCACTTAGCCGGGCGGAGCAGCGGAGAGTGTTCAGGGGGCGGCGTGCGGTTCGTTGTACATGACCGGGGGGACCGTATCCCGCTTGATCCCCGGCCGCTCGCCGTACTGGTCAGAGACTCCTGGGACGACTTCGGATGGCGCACCATGTTCCGCCTTCAAGTCGTCGACAACCGGGGACGTCACGACATCGGCCATGTGAAGATCGCATCGTTCGACATGGAGCCGGGCGCCGAGACCGTCGTGCAGCTCCCGTCGTCTTTCACGATGCTGTCAGACGAATACTTCTCCGTCGGGCAGGACGATACCTACTACGAGAGGCTCAACGAACTGGCCGGCGGTACGTCCGAGGCTGTGCTGCGCGGGCTGCAGGACATGGCTCTGGACGAACGGGTGTTCGCCTCGGCGCAGGGTCAGGAAGTCACGCGCGTTTCGTTGATGCGCTCACTCAGGACTCACACGGTCGAAGGTCAATTCCGGCGCGTAGCCCGAGGGGGAGTGCGCCGCACCTCCTTCAACATCGGCTACGTCTCCCCCACGCAAGATGGTGGTGATCGTCTGACTCTCGGCTTCCGGGTCATTCCTGGTCAGCAGCCGCCGTCCAACATCCATGTTCTCACCGGTCGCAACGGGGCGGGCAAGTCAGTCTTGCTGCAGCGACTCTCGCGGGCAGTCGCCGATCTTCAAGCCGACCCCGAGGAGGTGGGTTGGATCTTCGAAGTAGAGGCGGCTAGGGAGCCGGCAATTCCCCGCACTGCCTATGACGTCACGGCAGGGCGTTCCTTCGCCAACCTCGTCCGGGTCTCCTTCAGCGCCTTCGACACCCCACCTCTGCTGCCTGAGGACGTGGAGGACTTTCCCACGGTTTACGTAGGTTTGTGCCAGCCGTCGGTCCAGGGGCAGACCCCGCAAATGAAGTCACCAGCCCGGCTCAAGAAAGAGTTCGCCCAGAGCCTGGACGTCTGCCTCGGTACCGCCGAGTTGCATGAACGGTGGACGGCCGCCCTACAGACCCTGTCGTACTCCGGCAGTGGTCTGTTGCCCCAGGGATGGCTGAGCTCGTACACCAGAATTAATCCCACCGCACGCCGACGCACCGTGGCCCGCAGCCTGTTCAACTCGCTCAGTTCCGGCCACAAGGTCGTCCTGCTGACTATGACGAGGCTCGTAGAGAACGTCGGTGAGCGCACTCTGGTCCTCATCGATGAGCCGGAAACGCACCTGCATCCCCCTATGCTTGCGGCGTTCGTCCGAGCTCTGTCGGATCTCCTGACCGACCGCAACGGACTCGCGATTGTCGCCACGCACTCCCCGGTAGTCCTCCAAGAGGTCCCCTCCGAGTGCGTTTGGAAGCTGCTGCGTCACGGCGATCAGTTCACTGCACTCCGGCCGACCATCGAAACCTTCGGGGAGAACGTCGGCGTCCTCACTCACGAGGTCTTCGGCCTGGAGGTCACTGACACTGGGTTCCACCGCGATCTCAGCCGCACGGTCAACGACGGGCTCTCCTATCAGGAGATCCTCGAACGTTTCCGGGGCCGACTGGGCGGCGAGGCCCGCATCATTGCCCGCTCGTTGATTGCCGAGCGTGACACCCGTTCCGCTGACGGCAGCCTGCGGGGTGACGACTGAATGATCCCAATGGACAAGCCCACCCTGGACAGCGGAGCCGTCTACGACATCTGCACAGCCACAGCCCGCCCTTCTGGCGTTTGTAAGGCCCTGCAAGGGCTGAAGGAAATTGTTGTTAAAGCGGCGGCCGCATATGAGGTTGCCGCAGCCCAGCAGGCCCAGCACACCCTCAGTCACCTCAAACATCAACCCGATGGTGAGCCGGCCGCCAAGCCCGCCGAGGCCGCCAAGGTCGCCAAGGCCGCCAAGGCCGCCAAGGGCAGTCTCAACGAGCAACTGAAGAAGACCTATGTCAACCGCATGGTTGGCGGGGCCGGACGCGCTGTTTACGACAAGCTTCGCGGCAGCTGCCACGGGCTGTGCGCCCTATGCGGGCACGGTGCCGCGGACACCCTCGATCATCAGATGCCGAAGGACTCCTTTCCGCTGCTGTCCGTTGTACCCGTCAACCTCGTCCCGGCCTGCTCCAGGTGCAACCATCAAAAGAGGGAGCAGGCTCCGACGTATGCGGGTGACCAGACGCTTCACCCCTACTTCGACGGGGATGTCCACGATCATCTGTGGTTGTTTGCCCGGATCACCGGGCCCCCTAAGCCCTCGGTAATCTTCTATGTCGACCCTCCAGCGGACATGCCGCCCACCTTTGCCGCACGTGCCCGCCACCACTTCGCCGCGCTGGATCTGTCGGGACTCTACAACTCGCAGATCGGCAACGAGCTGCGCTCCCTCGGCATGAGCCTGGCCAAACACCCCTTGCTGCCTGCAGAGCTGCGTGGGCACCTGCAGGAGACCGCAGAGATTAAGGCCGCTGTCGAAGGGCGTAACTCCTGGAAAGCGGCGCTGTACCGAGGGCTAGTCGACAGCACCTGGTATGTGGACGGCGGTTGGGAGGAGCCCTGGAAGTGATACCGAACCCGTCGCTTGCCAACAAATGGACCCCAGTCGGCGGACACAGTGAGGGTTTTCCACTCAGTCCGAGCTCGCCAAATGCAGGCAGCGACTGTTTGGACGCGGCTCGTGATGCGGGTGGTCGGGCATCGCAGTTTGCGGAGCAGGAGTCGCCAGGACTTGCAGGTGGCGACGGCCTGTTCGGCAAGGGCTCAGATCTTCGCGTGGGAGCGGTTGACCTCTGGCGGAGACGGATTTCTTGGTCGAAACCCGCCTACCAGGGGTTTCACGTGTCTATCAGCCCAACTGGCCAACCCGCATTGCAGGTTGGAAAACGCTCTCATTGTTCGTTGAACGACAGCAATGCGGGACGGACAGCCACACAGTGCACGGGGTTAGACACGTCATGCCTACACTGCCGACCATGATGCGGAGCCCTGCTGAGCTGGTGATCTTCGATTGTGACGGCGTGCTAGTGGACAGCGAGCGAGTATGCGTCAAAGTGGACGCGATGATCATGGCGGACCTTGGGTGCGTGTTCACCGAGGAGGAGATCATCGAGAAGTTCGTCGGCTCGTCCACCGAGGTCTACACGGCTGTCGTGGAGGAACAGCTCGGACGGCGTCTGGAGAAGGACTGGCTGCAGCAGTACGAGCATCTGTATCAGGCGGCTTTCGAAGCGGAACTCACTGCTGTCGACGGCGTCACAGAAGCCCTGAATGACCTCATCACACCCATCTGCGTCGCGTCGAACACTGACCACGCCAGCCTCAGGAGAAACCTGGAGCTCGTTGCGCTGAGCGACTACTTCGAGGGGCGAATCTTCAGCGCAGCCGACGTCCCCCGAGGCAAGCCTGCCCCCGACCTCTTCCTGCATGCTGCTCGATCCATGGGCGTGGAGCCCCGCGCGTGCGCGGTGATCGAGGACAGCGCATACGGAGTTGAGGCGGCCCGTGCCGCCGGCATGCGGGCCTTCGGTTACTGCGGCGGTCTCACACCAGCCTCGCGGCTGGAAGGACCAGGCACAACCCTGTTCGACGATATGCGCGATCTGCCCAAGCTGCTGGCAGCCGCTACCCCTTGAACTATCGCAGTGCCCTGCCCGCTACCCCTCGGAAGACACCTCCGGTCGGCTTCAGACCCCGGTGACCTCGATCGCAGCTAGGTTCTTCTTGCCCCTGCGCAGCACCAGCCAGCGCCCGTGCAGCAGCTCGTCGGCCGTGGCTACCGCGTCCTCGGCGGTCACTTTTACGTTGTTCACGTAGGCGCCACCCTCCTTCACGGTGCGGCGGGCGGCCGACTTGCTTGCCACCAGGCCGACCTCCGCGAACAGATCGGTGACCTGGCCGAGATCGCTCACCTTGGCGTTCGGGAGCTCGGAGATCGCGGCGGCCAGAGTCGCCTCGTCGAGTTCGACGAGCTCGCCCTGTCCGAACAGCGCCTTCGACGCGGCAATCACGGCGGCGCACTGGTCGGCGCCGTGCACCAGCGTGGTCAGCTCCTCGGCGAGCGCACGCTGCGCGGTACGGGCTTGCGGCCGCTCCTCGGTCAACTTCTCCAACTCCTCCAACTCCTCGCGGGACTTGAAAGAGAGGATGCGCATGTACCGCGAGATATCCCGGTCGTCCGTGTTCAGCCAGAACTGGTAGAACGCGTACGGCGTGGTCATCTCGGGGTCGAGCCAGAGGGTGCCAGTCTCAGTCTTGCCGAACTTGGTGCCGTCCGCCTTCGTCATAAGCGGCGTCGCGAGCGCGTGCACGTTGGCGTGCGGCTCCAGGCGGTGGATCAGATCCAGACCGGCCGTGAGGTTGCCCCACTGGTCGCTGCCGCCCGTCTGGAGGGTGCAGCCGTACCGTCGGTACAGCTGAAGGAAGTCCATGGCCTGGAGCAATTGGTAACTGAACTCCGTGTAGCTGATGCCTTGTTCGGAGGCCAGGCGCTGGGCGACGGAGTCCTTGGTGAGCATCTTGTTCACCCGGAAGTGCTTGCCGATGTCCCGCAGGAACTCGATTACGGAAAGGCCCGCGGTCCAGTCAAGGTTGTTGACCATGGTCGCCGCATTGTCGCCCTCAAAGGAGAGGTACGGCTCGATCTGTGCGCGCAGCCGGGTCACCCACTGGGCGATGGTCTCCGGGTCGTTCAGTGTGCGCTCGGCGGTCGGCCGAGGGTCGCCGATGTGGCCGGTCGCGCCGCCCACAAGCGCCAGCGGCCGGTGCCCGGCTTGCTGGAGCCGGCGGAGGGTGAGTACCTGCACCAGGTGGCCGACGTGCAGGCTGGCCGCGGTCGGGTCGAAGCCGCAATAGAACGTGACGGGTCCATCCGCGAGAGCCTTGCGCAATGCATCCTCGTCAGTGGCGTGGGCGATCAGCCCGCGCCACGTGAGCTCGTCGACGATGGCCGTCACAGTCCTGTGTCTCCTTGAGTCGTGTAGCGAGTGTGGCGGCTAGTTTAGAGCTCCGCCCGGGCTTCTGTGTTTGCCCTGGTCAAGGGCCGAGTGCGGGGAGGAGCAGCCAAGATCACCCTGCGCCTGGGTGTTCTGCATCACACAGTTCCGAACCATGCGTCGAGCAGCTGGTTGGCGACAGTTTCGCTGTGATTGCGGTAGTCACGCACGAGTGCTCTGCCATTGGCCACGAATCGGGTCCTGAGTGCCGGATCGTGATCGATTACGTCGATCGCTTGACCGAGATCCCGCGCGGTCCGCTTGATGTCCTTCGGGGCAACCACGGGATGTAGAACGCCGCCCTCGAGCTCGTAGCCGGCTATCGGTGGCGGGTCGACGAACATCGCGGCGTTTCCGAGTTCAGGCAGGCTGCCTATCCGGTGAGCTACGACGGGGACGCCTGCCTCCATTGCCTCAAGCGTGACCCGCGCGAGCCCTTCCGGGCCCAGGGAGGGCACCAGCAGAATCCTGGTGCGGCTGTAGATCGTGGTGGGATCCAGGGCAAACGGGGCCACTTGGACGTTTGGTGAGGGTGGTGCGTACGCCGGGACGTCGGGCCAGGTCTCCACGACAAGGTAGGCGTCGCTGGGGCGCTGGCGAATGAGCGCGTCCCAAACGCACCGGCCCTTGATGGGGTGGTGATTGATCAACGTCACGAACCGGTCCTCCGTGCCTGTGGGGACCGGGCTGACTCGGCGCTCGGGCAGGAGATTGGGGAGCACCTGCGCAGGCACACCGGTCTGGCTATGGAAGGCGTCGGCGATGGTCTGGCTGACCGCGTGCACGCTGGCCCGCCGCATCAGGTCGTAGTAGCACCGGACCTCGTCGGCTGGGTGATCAGTGCTCGTGGGGTAGAGCTGGTCGGTCACGAGCATGGCTACCTGCCGACCGCTCGCGAGGCATTCGTCCAGAACGGCATGATGCGCTTCACTGAGGCGGACCGCGCACGAGTTGAGCAGGATCACGTCGGGGTCCAGGTCGTTCAGAACATCGTGAAGAGCCCGCCGGTAGGCGCTCGCTGACCCCGGGGCACTGATGAAGGTTTCGTGGACGGTGCAACCCTGGACTACTCGGGTTCTGCGTTCGACTCCAGGACTCTCGTGTTGGGCAATACAGGCGAGGCTGGCTGGGTGCCCTCGAGTGACGACGCGTCGCAGCAGTTCGCGAACCTGGAGGAACAGGCCATTGGTGAAGCCCTCGCGGGTGAAGTCGTCGATACTCACGAAGACGGCACCGGTCATGGCGTGCGCTCCTTGTGGGCCGCTGCGGCGGCGAAGGCGTCGAGCAGAGTCCAGAGCCGGGCGGCGATCTGGCTGTCAGCCGAGGGCGGGCCGGTGACGCTGAGGGGACTGGGGGCGAGCATTTTGAGGCAGGCGATCGCTGAGTACAGGTCGAATACGCGCCTTCGAATTGGGCCGACGCAGAGCGGCGCGGCAACATGTTCGATGCAGTCTGCCTCCGGTCCACGAGCCAGAAGGCCGGCGCGAGCGACGCCGAGCGGGTATAGGGCGTCACCGAATCCGACCTCGTCCAGATCGACGATCGCCGTGACTCTCCCGCTATCCACCAACACGTTCTGGTGAGTGGCATCGATCAGATAGGGCAACGGGTCGATGCGATCGAACGCAGGGCGTAGCTCGCAGATGGTGTTGCGGATTTCTCCGATGGCTGGTCTCTGCTGCTGTGAGGGCGGTAGTTGATCGAACGCGCCGGTGAAGTACTCCCAGAGCACGTCCGACCAGCGGGAGTGGCAACGAATGTCGTCGTAGCTGGCGATGCCGCCGTATCCAGGACCTGGCGGAAGGTCGTTCATGCGGTCTTGGATATCGAGCAGATCGTTGGCGACCGTGCACTTCTCGGTGGCAGAAAGGCCGGCATAGACATTGCAGAGGTCATCCCCGGGGACTCGCTCAAGGAGCATGATCGGCCAGGGCGCTACCGTTCCGGTCAGGTCCATGGACAGCACGCGGGGAACGGGCACTCCCACGCGCGCGAGCTGGCGCCGCCAGTACGCGAATCCTGTGAAGCACTCGGAGCGGTCGTGTCGTGTGATCCGCACTATCACGGACTCACCGGACATCAACTCAACCGTGAACACGAAGTGACTGCGGCCCATCGGGATTCGGTGCGCGGTCACGGCCTCTTGGCGCAGGAATCGACTGGCTGCCTGGAGGACTGCCTGTTCTGTCGGAGGCTTCACGGCAGGAGCAACTCTGTTGCCGCGAGCGGGATAACGCTCAGGCTTGCGTACCCTCGAAAGAACGACCAGGTCGTCTCGAAGTCGTCGGTGCTGACGATCAGTCCAGGGACTCCGAGGCAACCCGCGAGGTGGCCCAGGCCACTGTCGCACCCCACAAAGAGACGGCATGACAGTAGGCGGTCGACCATCTCGGGAAGATCCGCGCGTACGTAGGCGAGGTCCTGGCCGAGGTACTCCTCGGTGTCTGGGCCGCCAAGGACCCGCACTTCGCCGTGTTCTGCCACCTGGCTCAGAAGACGCTGGGCGAAGTGTCGGGGCGGTGGGGTGCCAGAACGCGCGTCAAGCTGGCAATAGACCACGTCCTCTTGGCTGCCAGGCATTGGTGCGTGCCGGAGGGGAAGTGGTGGTGCTTGTTGGCGGGCTCGCCCCCCGAACGCGTCGGTGAGGGCGTGGTTGAATCGGTCAAGCCATGGGAGGCTCCATGAAGATCGGGCAAAGATCGCGTCGCCACTGATCGCTTCGCTGGGCGCAGGGACATAGTTCACCCGCTCGCACGCGAACACTTCGACAACTTCGGCGAGGGCAGGCGAACCGGTGATGGCAATTGACGCCACGCCGTTGTCGCGGCAGTAGTGCTCCAGGCCAGTTGCGATGCCCAGCGCATCGCCGAGACGATTGTGCCGGGTGAACCGCATCACGGATCCCTCAGGAAGCGTCGACGGTGGGGTGTCCGCCTCTGAAGGAACTCCTGCCGCGTGGGTGAGTTGCTCGCTTAGGCAGCGCAGCCCGCGTTGGCCGCAGCGCCACGTCCGGGGAACCGCCGCGATGTCCACTGCGGGATCCCGGTGGGCATCAACAAAGCGCACTTCATCGAAGCCGAATTCCTCGATGAGTTCACCGATCGCGGGTGCCCCGGTCACCTCGACTTGAGCCAGCCCATGCCTTCGGGCGTAGGAGGCCAGCCCAGCCGTCAACTCGACGCAGTCACGGACAGGTAGGTCGGGGGCGGCGAAGCGCGTCGGCAGCTCCGCTGGTCCCCTTATTGATTGTCGGTTCACCGGGCCCCCTCGTACGCATCTGTATCCGGATGCATGGCGTCGAACTGTCGCTTGCCCTTGAGGAGGCGCACGACCAGCTCTCTGGCGTGAGAATCGGAGAAGTACGGATTGAGGGAGTACACCCGCAGAGCCACAACCGGCTCTCCAGTCGGTGTGTAGAACGCCGCGGAGGTCTTGCTCACCGCGAACTGTTCGGCGTCCGGTAGGCGTTGACGCGACAGCCACGTGAACAGGTCAGAGGTGTACTGGTTTATCCGGCGTACCGAGTTGGTGTCGCCGAAGTCCTCTTCCTCAGCGGCCGGGTCATCCGGCGGGTAACAGCGCAAGAACACATCCGGACCGTACGAACGGCTGTTGACGGCTTTCGCGTCTCGAGCTGCCAAGGCATCGACGTGGCCCCGGAGCGCCTCGGCTGTCTCAAGCGCGTGACCCAGTAGTCGCCGCAACCCCTGCTTGCCTAGGGTCTGCAGGCCAATCCAGGTTGCGACCATGTTCGCCGCTGACCTCGACGTTTCCAATGTGAAGGTCCCGGGGTTGTAGGCGTCCTTGTCGTGAAACAGCGGCGTCATCACCCCACCGTCGCGGCGTAGCCGCGAGAAATCCCTCCCGTCTCGCATCACGATCATGCTGGACGTATACGGCGCGAAACCGGTTTTGTGGAAGTCGGTGCCGAACGAGTCCGCGTGCCGCAC
Organism: Streptomyces sp. NPDC051776; assembly: GCF_040681345.1. Classification (NCBI taxonomy): domain Bacteria; kingdom Bacillati; phylum Actinomycetota; class Actinomycetes; order Kitasatosporales; family Streptomycetaceae; genus Streptomyces; species Streptomyces sp. NPDC051776. Next base: position 319,384 of record NZ_JBFAYQ010000002.1, read on the forward strand.
AGTTCTCAGGCGCTCCACGAGCCGCGACAGCTTGGCCACCACAGGCGGACTGAATCCGAGGGGATTGCGATGCAGGTCGTAGTCGATGAAGCAGAGGTATGCCCACCCGACGACGGTGTCCGCATGCACATGGGGCGTGTAATCCAACAGGTATTCCGCGGTCAACCGGTCCCGCATGGTAACGATCTCGGCGAAGTCATCAACAGCCATATTGGATGTCGTCCCGCCTGCACCGATGATGCACGCCAGTTTGTGCCCGCGTTCCAGTACGTCGCGGCAGGCCGCTTCCATCGACGTCAGGTCTGTGGTCTGGTCGGGCAGCGACGCAGCGGATATGTAGTTTTGGGTGCCGATTCCAAGCCAGGCACAAGCGGACTTATGCGAATAGTGTGCCGGCCAGGAACCGACCACCGAGGTCCCGGGCTCGATCCCACGCTCGGCGTGGTCGGGCTGCGCCTTGGAGATGCCGACGTTGATCGCGTAAAGGTTGGTCGCAGTGCCGCCGAAAGTGAACAGGCCGCCTGCCTGATCCGGGTCGTACCCCGCCAGCCGCGCTAGTGCCCGGGCGCAGGACAGCTCGGCAGATAGGGTCTCCGCGGCGTCCTCTCCGGTGACGCCGTTTGGCATAAACAACGACACCGCGCACAGCGCCGCCAGGTTGACGAACGACGGTGGCGGAACGATGTTCTTGGCGAACATTTGGTGATGCACTTTTACCGATCCAGCCAGCCACCGACGCAGTTGGCCAAGAGTTTCCTCTGATGCGATAGGACTCTCCAACAAACGGCTCTCATCCATCTGTGAGCGCTCGCCTTCTTGGCCCCATCGTGGATATGTGGGCCCCACTCCTTGATGGCTCAGTGCCTCATCGAGAGCGCAGCGGATGAGTTCAACAAGTGCATCGGCGTTGCTGCCGTCAGGGCGTAGGAACAGGCTGTCGCGCCAGTACGCGAAACCGGCCCCATCGCCGGAAAGATCACCTGTCACGGGTGACACCAGCGCCTTGTAGGAGCACCACGACCGCACTCATCGCCCGGGCTTTCCGTAGAGCTTCATGCGTTCGGGTCGGGGCGTGCGCCGTCGCCCGGATACAAGATCCTCGCACGCGACGGCGATAGACCACACAAGGTCGTCACGCTGACGGCGCAGAATCGCGACGCGTTCCACCGCGCTGCCGTCATCCTCGACAAGTCCGGTATGCACGATGCGAAGCGTGAGCACCGACAGGCGGTCAAGCGCCGAGCCGATTGACTCCGTAAGAGGAGGCACGTCTTGGTTCGCAGCCCATGCCGCGCCCAGTATTCGATCGACCTGTTCGATGAGTTTGTGGCGCAGGCTGTTGAGCTTGTCGATCTCCCGTTTGATGGCCGGAATATCTCCGTCTCCCGCTCGCCGCACACGATCCTCGGCGTCCCACTGCCGGCTGTTGACCGCATGTAGCCGGTTCAGCGCCTTCAGCAACTCCGGTGAGGAAGGAAGCGGCATCACGGCGAGAGCGTCCTGGCACCACGCACGACGTTCATCTGACACGTCACGCCGCGATGCACTCTCGATCAGGCACGTGCGCGGATCATGCACTAGACCCAGCCCAGTTGGCGTCCTGGTCATCAGCGGCGATCCCCCTTCGGCTTCTCGTACTGACAGCCTCCGCCGACAGTCATGGGTGACGGCTGTGAGCGCCGGAACGTGGCCGAGCGGGACGCGCACGTAACTCCACGGCCGCTGGTCCGTGAGGCGCGCGACTCGGCGGCCAGACTGACTGCTACGACACCCATACAGGTCTGCTCCCTGTCTCAAGTTGATCTCATGGAACGCTAACAGTTCAGCTAGAACGCTTAGTTGGACTAGCTCGCGATGTTCGAACCTCGATCTACGTGGCGGTGCGGTGGGTCGTCTGGGCGCTGTCACTACGTGCTCCTCACTTGGACCGGCGCCGTGCTGCAACGCTGTCGATGGGAGCTCGGAGAGCAGCCCAAGAACCAGTCAGCCACGGGCGAAGGTGTGCGCCGACGCGGTGGGAAGTCGTTCGGTAGGTTCGCTCAAATGCGAGTGGGGGCCGTGTTGGCCGCCACCCAAGCGGGACGTTTCCCGCTATCTGGTGCCGAGGGTCATTCCGATGACCAGGCCGCACGAGCCGCTGATGCAGATGATGAAGAGCACGCCGGCGTACTGGCCGATGGTGCGCATCACAGCCCGGTCCGACTGTTGCCATTGCGCACGGCCAGGCGGGCGCTCAGTTCTTCACGAGCCCTGAGTGCTGTGACCTTGTCTGGCATGGCGTCCCACTCGATGCCGCCGTCGACCGGCCGCAACTGAACCCGCCCGCCGAGCGCGCCCATGACGACGCCGATCCGGCCACTGTCCCGATCCTTGGCCAGTTCTCCGATGCGTGGTCTGTTCTGCTGGTTGCTCGCCATGCGCAGAAGGATCGCGATTCGCGAGCCCAGGCAGAAAGGTCCGGCTGATTACCCAACTTGGGTAGCATCACGGGAGGTAGAGAATCAGCGACGATGCGTAGCCCTCGCTAGTGGGAGCTTGCCCCGATGCCCGAGACCTCTCGTCCGCAGGAGTTGCCTGCCAGGCTTCTCGCGAATCCCGAGATGATCAAGGCCTGTCAGATCAGGGACTTCGGGACAGTCTTCAGGCTGGTCAAGACCCAAGCGGGCATCTACCCGTCGATGATCGCCCGGCGTTGTGAGCTGACCCCCAGCCGTGTCGGCGAGGTCATGGCCGGACGGCGACAGCTACAGCACATGGACGTGATCGAGCGCATTGCGGACGGCCTGCGCATCCCGGGCCACATGCTCGGACTCGCCCAGAGGACGTGGGAGACACCGGTAGCCCTTTCGGCAGTTGAGCGAAAGCCGTCCGTGGCAGCAGCACTAGATCGTTCCTCACCCACCGCCGTGCCTGGCTCCGACGTCGACAGCATCCTTGCTCTTACCGCGCGGACCGACCCCAGGCCGTCCACGCTTCAGGCGCTCCGCTCCTCGATCGAGGACTACTGGCGCCGAGATGACCAGCACGGCGGCGAAGCCTTGAGGCCCGCGGTTATCGGTCAGCTTCGCTATGTCCTCGGCCTCCTGAAGGAAAACCAGTCGGCGCCCATCCGGCACGGCCTGTACGGAGTAGCGGCCGAACTCGCCCGCCTCACGGGATGGACGCACTTCGACGCGCGCCAGTACAGCCAGGCACGTTCGTACTTCAGGGAAGCTCTGCAACTTGCCAAGGAGATTGACGATCGGCACTTCATGGCCAACGTCTTGGCCTGCATGAGCTTGCAGGCGACGTACCAGGACAAGCCCACAGACGCACTGGCATTCGTAAGTGCCGCCCAAGATGAGGCCCGAGGTGCCCAAGGCACCACCCCGCGCGTCCTGTCGATGCTGTCCCTACGGGAAGCGTTCGCCCATGCGACCCTCGGCAATAGGGCCGCCACGCATGGTGCCATCGCCGACTCTCATTCCCAGTTCGAGCGGATCCGCTCGAGCGACCCAGATCCGCCGTGGGTGACCTACTTCGACGAGCCGAAGCTGATCGTTGATACCGGCATTGCTCACGGCCGACTGGGTGAGGCGGCGATTGCCCAGCCGATGATCGCTGACGCCTTGCGTAGAGAGGACAGCGCGAACCAGCGAGGGCGCGCGTTTCATGCGCTGTGGCTCGCACGCACTCAACTGAGTCTGGGCAACCTGGACCAGGCGTGTCAGACAGCGACGGGTGCACTGGAACCCGCATCGTCGGTTGCTTCCGAGCGGGTTGCCGGGCACCTGCGGGAGTTCTACGACGATCTGGCCCCACACCGACGTGCACCTGTCGCCGTCACTTTCGAGGCACGTCTCCGGGAGATACTCCCTGCGCAGGTTGGCGGAATGCCTCGTCCATGAGGACATACAGGAGGCCAACGAGAGACCCACTGCTGACGATCTCGCGGCGGTCGATCATGCTCCGGACCTCTGCTAGCGGGATCCACTCGATCCGGTCGGACTCGTTCTTCTCCGTCGGCGGGCCCACGTAGGTGGCACCGTCGGCGCGGAATACATGGTGCTGCGAGTCCGTGATGCCATTCGCCGGCTCGGCGTAGATGAGCGGCGTCATCGGCCCCGGACGCCAGCCGGTCTCTTCGAGCACCTCGCGCGCAGCAGCCTCGCCGGGAGTCTCGTCGGCCTCGACAAGCCCCATGGGGAGCTCCCAAGCCCACGTGTCCGTGATGAAGCGGTGGCGCCACATCATCAGGATCTCTTGCTGGTTGTTGATCACAGTGGCCACGGCCAAGTGGCGAAGCTTTACGACGTGGTATTCCCAACGGCGGCCATCCGGCTGCTCCACGTCGGTCAGCCACACGTTCACCCAGGGGTTCTCGTAGATCGGACGTTCCCCGTGGATCTTCCACTGCATCGCTGCGGCCTCTCTCGCTGGGCTCCTAGCATCCCAGAGCGAGGCAGTCCCCCGGCCACGTTCTCGGCAAATTCGCGTCATGCTGACGAATACTCGCGGACGAGGAAGTGTGTGAGGTCCGCTCACCCCAGCACTTTGGCGATGGCGAGGGCGATCCGTTCGATCCAGTCGATCGCATCGGTCACCTCCGCGTCGGAGATCGGGCGACGGCGCTTCAGGTCGCCGTCCAGCAGGTCCGCGTCGTGGGCGATCCTGTTGCGGCGATCGGTGATCGAGTTGTACTTCTGCTTCAGGGTTTGTGCGTTCATGGACGTACGGCCGTGATTCCACTCGTTGAGCTGCACCGCGGCTTTGGTCCAGATGTCCTCTTCAGTTACCAGCTTGAGCGCCTCGCTGATCTTGCGGGGGTTCTGCAGTGCCGCGTTGCCCCACTTCGCTTTGACGTGCTCTGAGACGGCATCGGCGAGCGTGGTGGTACCGCGACGAACTTCCTCCACCTTGACCAGTGGCAGCTCGAACTTCGTGAGCTGGTAGGGCATGCCGGGGCTGTCCTCCGCGGCCAGCTCGGCGACTTGCCGGTACAGCTCCTCGTGGAACCAGTGGTCGATGGCACTGACGGCCTGTACCCAGGCGGCGCGGTAGAAGTCGCCGATGTCTATGACCGGGGACTGGAAAGCAGCCAGGCTCTGACCGGCGACGATCATTTTCCGGGCGTACTCGAGGTTGGTCAGGAACGCCCGGAACTCGCGCGTCTGCGGCTGTACGGCCGGCATGCAACTCCCCCGTCTCGCTGGTCTGGGAACTCAGGATTCCGGCGAGATCGGGGGAGGGGCAACCCACTTGTGGATCAACCGCTCTCAGTTGGCTCAATCACGTCGGTGTCGGCCGAGACCTCACCACCGAGCGCCTCCACGATGGCGGCGAACTCGGTCAGCGCGGCCTGCAGGTCCTCGACGATCTCCTGAGCGATCACCTCGGGGGGCAGCAGACTGTCGGCGTCGTCGAGCGCCGGGTCCTTCATCCACGTGATGTCGAGATTGACCTTGTCGCGGGTGATGAGCTCGTCGTAGTCGAAGACCTTGAAGCGCTCGGACTCCACCCGCTCGTTGCGTGACTTGCCGGGCAGGTACGCCTCGACGAACTCGTCCAACGCGGCGCGGGTCAGCGGGTGTTGCTTCAGGGTGAAATGCTTCGCTGTACGGAAGTCGTAGACCCAGAGTTTCGAGGTGTTGTGGGCGCCCCCGCTTCGGGGCGGCTTCTTCTCGAAGAACAGGACGTTGGCCTTGACGCCGCCCGCATAGAAGATCCCCGTGGGCAGACGCAGGATGGTGTGCAGGTCGAACTCGTCGAGCAAGCGGCGGCGCACCTTCTCGCCCGCGCCGCCTTCGAAGAGCACGTTGTCCGGGAGGACGACGGCCGCTCGGCCGTTCATCTCCAGCTGCGACATGATGTGCTGGAGGAAGTTGAGCTGCTTGTTGGTGGTGGTGGCGCGGAAGTCGTCCCGCTCGTACGAGATGTCCTCCCTCTCGGCCTTGCCGTCCGTGCCGACGATCGTGATCGCGGACTTCTTGCCGAAGGGCGGGTTGGCGAGGATGAGCGACGCGTGGCGGTCGGGCTTGTCGGCGAGGGCGTCCCCCACAGTGATGAGGGATTCGCCGTCCGCGTCACCGATGCCGTGCAGCAGCATGTTCATCGCGGCCAGGCGGGCCGTGCCGGTGACCAGCTCATTGCCCCAGATCTTGCCGGACCCGAGCGCGAGACGCTGCTCTCGTGACAGGTGCTCCATGTGGTGATTGCGGATGTAGCTGTGTGCTGCGATCAGGAAGCCGCCGGTACCGCAGGCAGGGTCGGTAATCCTGTCCTCGGGCCTCGGCTGCATCACGTCGACCATGGCGTCGATCAGCGCGCGGGGCGTGAAGTACTGGCCAGCGCCCGTCTTGGTGTCCTCCGCGCCCTTGGCGAGCAGGCCCTCGTAGGCGTCGCCCTTGAGGTCCGTCCCCTGGATCGTCCAGTCCTCCTTGCCGATCAGGTCGATGACCAGCTTTTCGAGGAGAGCGGGCTCGGTGATCCGGTTCTGGGACTTGGCGAAGATCGTCCCGAGGGTGGTGCCGGGGTTCTTCGCGAGCTCTTCGAGGGTCTTGCGGTAGTGGACTTCGAGATCGATGCCCTTGAGGCGGGCGAGCGACTGCCAGTCGTACTCGGCTGGTACGACGGACTCGGCCTCCTGTTCCGTGAACGGGTCGGAGGCGATCTCGTCGGCCATCTTGAGGAACAGCAGGTAAGAGAGCTGTTCGACGTACTCGATGGTCGACAGGCCGTTGTCCCGGAGGACATTGCAGTAGTTCCAGAGCTTTGCGACCAGGGTGTTGGTCTGCGCGTGTGCCAGGGCGAGGGATGCGGGGGTCACAGCGGAAGCTCCTGCTGAACGGCGTTCGTGGGGGAGGGAATTGAAGATCTGGGGGGTGGGGGAGGGGCGTCTGCGGCGGCTGTCTTGCGAGGGCGGCGTGTCGCCCGCCTGGACTTGTCGCAGTGGGCTTCGCGCTCGGTGCGGATGCGGTCGAGCAGGACGGAAGCGGGCTCGTCTGCGGGGTCTTGGGGGATTAGCTTGCCACTGAAGGCGCGGCCGAGGAGCGCATGGCGGAGGAGCTTTTCCCTTGTCTGAGCGATGCTCAGGCCCGTCTCCAGTTTGTCCACGCGTTGCATTTCGGTTTCGAGTGTCTCGCCAATGAGCTCTTGATCTCTAGCAGGTGGGATGGGGACCCGGATCCTGGACAACTCGCGCTGAGAAATGTTTCGCATTGAGTCCTTCGTGCCTGTTGCTTTGGCTGAGATCTGAGTACGCACGTAGGGAGACGACAGGACTTGAATTAGCCATGCTTTATCAATTCCTGGGTTAGGTACCAGGCGCAGGCTCTTGTCGCTGAGTAGAAGCTGGGGGCGGCATTGTCCGACGAGAACAGGGGCGCCCACGTATGCAGGAGTATTTGCTCGGCTCACGAGAATATCGCCGGGCTTGATTTCGTGGCGCGGGTCGAAACCCTTCCCAACCGGGACTGCCTTTTGCTCTTCGGCTCGGAACTGGCCCCAGGTCATAGCGCTGACCTTGATGACGCCCCACTCGTCCATGGTCGCGGGTCGGGGGTCACAACGGAAAGATTTCCCTGCCTCGATACGCGTGAGCACATCGTCAAGAGTTCCCCAGGACCAGCCATTCGGCAACGTCGCCTCTGGTTTGTGGCCGCGTGTCACGATATTGCGCAAGCCGCCCCGAAGCGCAGTGAGGCGCGCGATACTCTTGCGCAGGTAGGCTTGCGCTGCGTCGAGACGGGAGAGGTGGTCTTCGAGGGTCTCGACGATGCGGTACTGTTCCGCAAGTGGCGGCACTGGCATTCTGACGCCAGCGATCGCCGACTGGTCGATCTTGGGCATCGAACCTGCCAGCCCCTTTGCATTCGCCTTGAAGTAGTCGCGAACACTTCTGCTGTGCAGCATGAGGGCAGCAAACTCGGGGGTGATGCAGGAATTGACTCTCACGCGAATTAGAAGGTCAGGGAAGATCGCCCAATTTTGAGGCCCCTTGTACAAGGCTGAGATCCCCACGAGTTCAGGTGTGTTCGATCTCTGAATGAGGATGTCTCCGGGCTCCAGCCATAGACCTTCAATACGGCCAGGATCCGCTGAGGTGATCTTCGTATTCTTTTCGCTGAAGTCGTTCAGGGTGACAGCAGTCAGGCTCAGTGTTCGAATCCCATTGGCTTCTTTTGTGGCGCGTGCCGAGTGGCCGTTTCGCAGTGGTTCACGGAGCAACTCTCCGAGTTCTGCCACTGCCCACCCCGCCGGAAGCTCCACGTCACTCAACCCGCTCAAGCCAACTCTCGATTCAGCTCACTCAACAACGACCGAACATCCCGCCCCGGAAACGCGTGCTGGAATCCCCGCCCACCGCCCTTCCCCTTGAAGGGCTCCGCATTGAACTCCGACGGGCTGATCCCGACGTCGCTCGCCACCACATCCCGTACGGACCGTAGCCACCACAGCTGCTCCTCCGAGAAGGCCGCCCCCGCCTGCCGCTGCTTGAGCAGCCACCCCTCAAAGCGCTCCTCCACCGTCTCACGATACGGCCGCAGCTCATCGTCGACGCCCAGCTCGTACCGGATCAGCGAGATCAAGTCGGGCACCCCGGCCTCCCGGCCATTGTCGGAGTGCACTGCCGCGCCGAGGTCCTCGTAATACGTCCAGAGGGCCTGCGGGGTCCACGCGTACTGTGGGCGGCGGATCTCCAGTGCCAGTTCCTTCAGTGCCGCGTACGTCTCCGCAGGGGAAACCGACCGTGGGCTCGTCAGCGCGATGTTGACGGCCGCGATGCGGTCGCGCTCGTCCTTCAGGAGACGGCTCCAGCGGTCGACCTGTTCCCGGGCCCGCTCCTCGCGGGGGATCTCGTCAACGGCCGTCAGCTCGACAGCTGTGAACTCGTCGAAGAGGTAGTCCTTGTCGCGCCGGATCTCGATGATGTGCCGTCGGAGTTCGGGATGTTCCGTCAGGGGCGTGATCGCGTCCTCCACGAGCTGTCGGGCCGCTGCCTGACCGCCCTCCTCCAACGCCCGCTCCTGCCGGTCTGGGTCCACCGCTTTGACGATGGCACCCGCGATCTGTGACAGGGTCTGCCCGCCCGAGGTCCGGGTCAGCTGGTCACGCTCCTCGTCCGTCAGCTGTTGGTTGAGCCGCGCCAGCCGCCCTGCAAGGATCTCGGCCTCATTCGCACTGATCGACTTCGTACCGGCCTTGTCCAGCAGCTTGGCCAGTGAGACCTGCCGCTCGCCCGCTGGGACCAGAGGCTTGGCATCCACCAGTGGGGAGTCCGTCACCCCGACAGCGTCGACGAGTACGAAGCGGTCCTTGCGCACTGTCGCGTCCGAGTCCGGCGTGACCTCCTGGAGCTCGGTCACATCGATGGTTCGGGCGCCGCGACCCTTCATCTGCTCGAACAGCACTGCACTGCGCACCTCGCGCAGGAAGATCACGCACTCCAGGGCCTTCACATCTGTACCGGTTGCGATCATGTCGACGGTGACGGCTACCCGCATCCGCGGCGAGGTCCGCAGGGCGCGGATCAGTTCGTCCGGGTCTTCGCCGGCCTGGCGGCTCTTGTAGGTGATCTTCTTCGCGAAGTCGTCCCCGCGACCGAACACCTCCTTTACCTGGGCGAGGACGTCCTCGGCGTGGTCCTCTCCGACTGCGAAGATTAGTGTCTTCGGCAGTTCGGTCCGGCCAGGAAACCAGCGTCGCCAGTTGTCCCGGTACGCGGTGAGCACCGCCCGGATCTCATCGACCGTAACTACCGAGCGGCCTATCTGTGCGGTGGTGTATGTGAAGTCGTCGTCCAGTTCCTGGTAGCGCTGCCGCCGCGTCTTGCGGTCCTTGACCCTTACCGTCGTGCCCGACTCGATGGTCGCGGCGCCCTTCTCCCGCAGGTCGGTCCGTATCCGTACGACGTCGAAGTCCACGTTCACCCCGTCCGCTACCGCCTGCGGATAGGTGTATTCGGAGACGAGGTTACGGCCGAAAAAGCCGAGGGTCTGGAGCGTGGGCGTGGCGGTCAGGCCGACGAGGTGTGCGTCGAAGTACTCGAGTACGCCCCGCCACAGGCCGTAGATCGAGCGGTGGCACTCGTCCACGATGATCAGGTCGAAGGACTCGATCGGGACCTTCGGGTTGTAGGAGACCTCGACGGGCAGATCCGTCGCGTAGGTGTCTTCGTACGCCGCGCTGTCCGAGGCCTCTTCCGCCTGCTCGTCGTCGACGAGGGTCTCCCCGCGCAATAGCGAGTACATCCTCTGGATCGTGCAGATGACCACTGACGAAGTGTCCTGGAGCCCGGTCGCCCCTAGCCGGTCGACGTTGTAGATGTCGGACAGCTTGCGGCCGTCGTCCGGAGTCGTGAACTTCCGGAACTCGTCGTATGCCTGCCTGCCAAGGTTGTTGCGGTCGACTAGGAACAGGATCCGGCGTGCCTTGGCATGCTTGAGCAGACGGTAGGTGTGAGCCACGGCGGTGAAGGTCTTGCCCGCGCCAGTCGCCATCTGGATCAATGCCCGCGCGCGGTCCTCACCTAGGGACTCCTCCAGGCCACTGACGGCGTCTATCTGGGCGAGACGTAGTCCGTTCGGCTCCAGCACCGGCAGTCGACGCAGGGCGGCCCGGAACGTCGGGGCGGTCGGCGTCTCGTCGGCGCGACGCATCCACGCGGCCACCGTCTCGGGGCGGTGGAAGGAGAACACCTCGCGGGAGCGGGCGTCGGGGTCGAGACGATTGATGAAATAGGTCTCAGTGCCGGTCGTCGCATACCGGAACGCGAAGGGCTCCGTCTCCCGCCAGACGGCGAGAAGGTGTTCCTTGAGGACACCGGCCGCGTATCGGTCATTCTGCTCGACCGCGCTGGAAAGGTGGTCGCCCTCGCGCTTGGCCTCGATCACACCGACGATCCTGCTGTTGACGTACAGGACGTAGTCCGCGCGGCCTGTGGCGAGCGTGAATTCCCGTACTGCCACTCCCTGGCCCGCCCGCGGGTCGACCTGGTCCCGGTCTTGGACGATCCATCCCGCCGCGTACAGCATCTCGTCGATGACCTCGCGGGCCTGAACCTCGTTGAGCGCGGCGGGTCGCTGGGCGCGGTGGATGATTGCGTCTCGCCGCTTGGCGTCGACTTGGCGCGGCTGCCTCCGGGCGGCCTCGTACTTCGCCTGCTGGGCGTCGCGCAGCTCTTCGATCTGGATACTCAATTGATCGACCCGTGCGAGCAACGCGGTCTTGTTGGCGTTGGCACTGGCGATGAGGTTTTCGGCCTCGGCCCGTGCTCTGCGCTCGGCTTCCAAGGCGCCGCCGGCCTCAGCGAGCCTCGTGCGGGCCTGCGTGAGCGCTTGACGATGGCCGTCCAGGGCCTCGCGCAGCTCCGCCAGTTCGGCCGGGTTCGTGATCTGGTCTTCGTTGCCGGGGTCTGTGGGCGGCACGAACTCGGCGACAGTCCGACGACCGTCGATGGCGTCGTGGAACCAAAGGCCCAGCTTGTAGCAGACCCGTACGGCGGCCAGGGCCCGCGCCGTGTCGAAGAGATGGCTGTGCGCGGCCTGGTTCCGGTCGCGGCGCAGCTGGTCGAAGTCGTTGCGGATCTCAGGGACGAGGACTCCAGCGCGAGTCAGAGCCTTCAGCCGATCGATCTGCCGGTCGCCCTCGATCCGCATCCCGATACGAGCGACCAGTTCCTCGGCGAGGACCTCGCCGAACTGGCCCGCCTGCACCAATGAGGAGTTGGGATTCGAGAATACGGTCGCCTCGGCGGAAGCGCCGTACAAGGAGAGCAGCGGCTGGTGCTGATACAGAACCCCGAAGTTCGGCGAGCCCTTCGCGAAGTCGCGAAGCCGGTCGTCCATACGGCCTATTCCCCCCGCAGCTATGCCAGTTGGTGGCGATCCAGCTTACGCAGCGAAGGGTGGGCGAATCTCGATCTCGTCGGTTCTGCCGCTGCATCGTACCGACAGCCTGCGAATTAAGCTGAGGCATGCCTCGACTCTGGACGCGCTTGCACGAGCACCTGGGCAATCCTGCTGGCCCCGTCACCTTCGCGATGGTGCAAGCTGCCGTGGACTCCGGCCTCGAGGAGACCGACGATCTGGACTGGAAGGAACACCTTCCGCAGCCGCCCCGTGAGGGCCGGTGGAACGAGTTCGCCAAGGACGTGGCCGCCATGGCCAATGCTCGTGGTGGCCTCCTGATCTTTGGGGTGAGCGACGACCAATGCCTAGTAGGCATCGACCCGGCTGATGTCAATGAGCAACAGCTCGCTCAGTGGGTGCGCAACCATGTCCAGCCCTACCTCGCTGACCTACACATGGAGGTACTGCAGTCCGAGGACGGGCAGACCTCGGTCCTGGTGGTGGACGTGCCAGCCAGCCAGACGGCCCCGCACCTGGTCTACGGCACGGCCCAGCGGGACAAGGAGCAGCACGCGGCCGTCGCGCCCTTCCGTGACGGCTCCCACACCGGCTGGATGCCAGAGCACCAGCTAGCTCGTGCCTACCAGGAGCGGTTCGCACGGCAGCAGCGCGCCGGCGAAGAGCTCAACGAGATTCTGGCCTTCGCGGCCGACATTGTTCTGGCCCAGTTCGCTGGCCCTGAGGCATGGCTGGTAATCGCGGCCCGCCCGCAGCGTCCCCTCCCCCGGACTGTGCCGGCACCCACCCACGATGACGCGGTGCGCGTTCTGCGGGGAGCCTTGAACCTCTCGATCACGCTCCGCGGCTCGAGCACGGTGAGTCCCGAGGTGCTGCGGGCGCTGGAATCTTCGGCGGACAACCCGCGTACAGGGCTGCGCCGCTGGGTGGTGAGCAATGCCTTGAGTGTGGCGGACCGGCGCTCCGCGCGACCGGTCATGGTCGAGCTCCACCACGATGGCACGCTTGTCCTGGCCGCCAATCTCTCTTGGAAGTGGCAAGGGCAAGAGCGGGACATCGAAGTGCCGCTGCCGGTCCATACGGACGTAGTCGAGCAGGCCGTCCTCGATGCGGTGACCCTGACGGAATGCCTCGGCCGCGCCGTACGCAGAGACGGCGGAGTCGACCTCACAGCAACCGTCGTCACCCAGCGGGATACTAGGCACCCATTCACGCCGCTCGGCCCGGACGCCTACGGGGACATCGAGGCCCCGACCTACGCTCGCCAGCCACACAAGCTTCAGCTGGCGACGGCCGAGCTGCCCGCCCGCACGGATGACGACATCCTCCGCCAGGCCGCGCGCGAGCTCGCCGCCGGCGTGCTCAACCAGTTCGGCCTGAATCCCACACGACTGGCCTGACCAGCACATATACAGCCCCGCGGGTGCCGGGCATGGGCGAGAGCCTCTTCTACTGCCGCTGCGGTTTGATGACCCAGGTCGTCGACTCAAGCAGAGCGTTGTCGTACGCGTCGCCGACCGAGCCGATCGAGGCCGCTATCCGAGCCGTTCATCGGAGCGGGCTTGGGTTCCCTGCGTCCGGGTGCAGCGCGCCCCTGTAGAGAACGTGGACGGCAGCGGCCGCGTCTGTGGGCTATGTCTGGGGTGATGGCACTTCTTCAGCATGTCTCGAGTCCACGCTCGGCCACGCCGAGGGAGTGCGACCAGCGACGCGGCATCGGCTCGGATAGCAACGATTCGGCGAGGCCGTAGGCCCGCTCTGCGAGGTCCATGGTTGCCAAGGCTACGAGGCCCCCCGTCCAGCCGGGAGGGCGCGAATGCGCCTCCTGCGGTTCTCGCCCATCTCGATGAGGCCTCGTCCCTCCATCTGTGCGATCGCGGACCGCACAGCCGTGCGGGATACGCCGAAGCGCTCGCATAGCTCGCTCTCGGATGGAAAGACGTCGCCCACCTTCACACCTTCGGCCCGAAAGAGGTCCAATACCTTCTCGGAGAGCGGGCGCCGGTCGCCGCTCCCGGTTACGTACCAGCCGGCGCCTTGAACGGGCTCGATGATGCCCTCGGCCTTGAGCGCCTTGAGCGCCCGGCCGACCGTGCTCCGGCCGACACCGTAGATTCGCATCAGCTCCGCCTCGGACGGTAGAGCCTCGCTGATCTTGCCGCCCTCGATCTTCTGGCGCAGAGATTCCGAGATCTGCAAGTACGTACCTCGCGGACTGGCCTGTGGCACGTGACCTCCTCTTCCTTGATCTCGCTGACGCGTACCCGGGCGGTGCCTCAACGCTCTCCAGCTTCGCACGCCCGGCACGGGCCGACCCAGCTCGTTCGCAGGGGCTAGGGTCTGTCGTCAAATGATCTTGACTGGTGGATCATGGTCGGGTGATACGTCGCCATGAACTGTCCGATGCCGAATGGGAGTTCGTCCGGCCGTTGCTGCCCGTGTCGTCGCGTGGGCGC
>NZ_JBFAYQ010000003.1:0-9757 GCF_040681345.1 Streptomyces sp. NPDC051776
CAACCCCCCTCTCCCCCCCCCCCCCCTTTCCTCATCTCCTGGGGCCCCCGTTATTGGTTTCCGTGGTTGCCCCGTCGCCCGCCGACGGAACGTTCCGTCGGCGGGCGCCGTCGCCGGTTCGGATCGGTGACTCAGTGAATGATTCCGGTGCGCAGGGCCACTGCCACCATGCCCGCACGGTCGCCCGTGCCGAGCTTCCGCGCGATCCGCGCGAGGTGGCTCTTGACGGTCAGCGCGGACAGTCCCATCGAAACGCCGATGGCCTTGTTGGACTGGCCCTCCGCAACCAGCCGCAGGACCTCGACCTCTCGGCCGGACAGTTCGCGGTAGCCGCCCGGGTGCCCGGGGGCGCCGGGCGGGCGGCGGTGCATGCGCGCGGCAGCCGCACCGATCGGCGCCGCGCCCGGCCGGCCCGGGATGCCGAGGTTGGTACGGGTCCCGGTGACGACGTAGCCCTTGACGCCGCCGGCCAGCGCGTTCCGTACGGCGCCGATGTCGTCGGCGGCGGACAGGGCGAGGCCGTTGGGCCAGCCCGCGGCGCGGGTCTCGGACAGCAGGGTCAGGCCGGAGCCGTCGGGGAGGTGGACGTCGGCCACGCAGATGTCGCGCGGGTTGCCGACGCGGGGGCGGGCCTCGGCGATGGATGACGCCTCGATGACGTCCCGCACCCCGAGTGCCCAGAGGTGGCGGGTGACGGTGGAGCGGACGCGGGGGTCGGCGACGACGACCATGGCCGTCGGCTTGTTGGGGCGATAGGCGACCAGGCTTGAGGGCTGCTCGAGGAGAACGGACACCAGGCCTCCTGGGGGGAGTGCGGGACGCGGGGCCGCCGACCTAGGGGTAAGTCGGGGCGATCCGTGCGGGAAGGGTCACAGGTTCCTTCGGCAGCAAACCCGGGCAGCTTTAGTAAATGATCACGATTTGGTGAGTAACAATTCGGGCAATTCGGATGCGCGATCGATCACCAATGATCCGTGGCGCCCAGGCCGCGCTCCGGAGCACCGCGGGCGCATGACGCGGCGCGGGCGGGGGCCGTACGAGGGGCCGGCCGGCCCGGTGCGTACGCCCGCTCAACGAGCGTCCGGCCGTGCGGGTGGCGGGGGAGCGGGCGCGGAGAGCCGGGAACGGGTGGCCCCCGCACGGGGGTTCAGCGGGGCGCCTGAGCCGTGGAGGGGTCGGATGCCCGCACGGGGAGTCGACGGGGAGCGGGGCAGGCGTGCGGCCCGACCGGGGAATCCAGCGGGCCCGGGGGAATCCGGTTGTCCAGAGGCCGAGTTGTCCGGTGGCCGGCCCCCGGGGTCAACGGGACTGCGGGCCCCTGCGCTGGGGGAGCGTGACCACCGCCGCCTCAGGACCGCCCGCCGGGGGTAGCCCGCCGGTCTGGCACAGCAGCTCGCACCATGCGATCAGATGGGCACCGGCGTCCGGCAGCGCGCCCTTGCTCTCCAACGGCGTCCAGGACGCACGGATCTCGATCTGTGTCGCGGGCGCACGGTTCGCGAGCCCCCCGAAGTAGTGCGAGCCCGCGAGGGTCACCGTCCCGCTCGGCTCCTTGTACGCGACCCCGCGCGCCTCGAACGCCCCGGTCAGCCAGGTCCAGCACACGTCGGGGAACAGCGGATCGGCCGCCATCTCCGGCTCCAGCTCCGCCCGTACGAGGGTCACCAGACGGAAGGTGCCCTTCCAGGCGTCGTGCCCGGCCGGGTCGTGCAGCAGGACCAGCCTCCCGTCGGCGAGGTCCTTGCCGTCCTGGACGACGGCCGCCTCCAGCGCGTACGCGTGCGGGGCGAGCCGCTGCGGCGGGCGGGCCTGATCGACCTCCATCTCCGGTCGCAGCCGCGCGGTGCGCAGCGCCTCGACCGCCTGCCGGAAGGCGAGTGGATGCCCGTCCTCTTCCGTGTTGCCGGTGCCGTCCGCACCATCCGAGAGTCGTCCCTGAGCCGCAGCCATGAGCATGAAGGGTAGGCGGAACGGCAGCCGGCGAGGGGTAGGACACCCGGGAGCGCAGCGCGTCTTCCGCAGCATGCGAAGATTCTGGGCGTGAGTGGCAACGAGCGCCCGACGGGCCAGCAGCAGACCAGCACCGCAGCCGCCGGGTCGGTGTTCCTCAAGGCGTGCCGCGGCGAGCCGGTGCCGCACACCCCGGTGTGGTTCATGCGGCAGGCCGGGCGCTCACTGCCCGAGTACCTGAAGGTGCGCGAGGGCATCCCCATGCTCGAATCCTGCATGCGGCCGGAGCTGGTCACCGAGATCACGCTGCAGCCCGTGCGCCGCCACAAGGTCGACGCGGCGATCTACTTCAGCGACATCGTCGTCCCCCTGAAGGCCATCGGCCTCGACCTCGACATCAAGCCGGGCGTCGGGCCGGTCGTCGCGGAGCCGATCCGTACCCGCGCCGACCTCCAGCGGCTGCGGGCGCTGGAGCCGGACGACGTGGCGTACGTGACCGAGGCCGTCGGCATGCTCACCGGCGAGCTGGGCTCCGTTCCGCTCATCGGCTTCGCGGGGGCGCCGTTCACGCTCGCGAGCTATCTGGTCGAGGGCGGCCCGTCCCGCAACCACGAGCACACCAAGGCCATGATGTACGGCGAGCCCCGGCTGTGGGCGGACCTGCTCGACCGGCTCGCGGACATCACCGCCGCATTCCTCAGGGTGCAGATCGAGGCGGGCGCCTCGGCGGTGCAGCTCTTCGACTCCTGGGTCGGAGCGCTCGCCCCGGCCGACTACCGCCGCTCGGTGATGCCCGCCTCGGCCAAGGTCTTCGACGCGGTGGCCGGGTACGGCGTGCCGCGGATCCACTTCGGTGTGGGCACGGGCGAACTGCTCGGGCTGATGGGCGAGGCCGGGGCCGATGTCGTCGGCGTCGACTGGCGGGTTCCGCTGGACGAGGCCGCGCGGCGGGTCGGCGGTGGCAGGGCACTGCAGGGGAACCTGGACCCGGCGGTGCTGTTCGCGCCGCGCTCGGCGGTGGAGTCGGCCGCGCGGGACGTGCTGGACACCGCGCGGGATCTGCCGGGGCACGTCTTCAACCTGGGCCACGGGGTGCTGCCGTCGACGGACCCGGACGCGCTCACCCGCCTCGTGGACTTCGTCCACACGCAGACGCAAGCCTGAGGACCTGCCCGGTCAGGGCGGGCCGGGCCCCAGCAGGGTGAAGGTGCCGTACGCCGCGGAGGCCGCTGCCGCCGCCGCGAGGACCGCCGCCGCCCGCGCCCGCCACAGCCGGGCCAGGGCCAGGGCCGCCGGCAGCAGCAGCGGGAACGCGGGCATCATCAGACGCGGTCGCGACCCGAAGTAGCCCGCGCCCACGAGTGATACGAAGACCATCGCCGCCGCGTACACCACGACCGGCAGCGGCTGCCGTTGGCGCACCAGAAGCCACAGCAACCAAAAGACGAGGGCGAGCGCCGCGCACAGCCCGAGCCCGGCGAAGACGTTCGATGCGAGGTTCTGCCACACGAACTCCGCCAGCGCCCGGCCGCCGTCGAAGCCGTTGCCCCATTGCCCCTGCACCTCGAAGTAGGCGAACGGGCTGCCGTTTCGCACGGCGACGTAACTCACATACCCGAGCCAGCCCATCGGGGCGAGCAGGAGACCCAGCACCATCCGTCGGTGGTCGCGCACCAGCTCGCGCGGACGGGCGCCGGCGCGGTATGCACGTACGAGGGTGGCCGCCGCCGGAATCGCGATCGCGGCGACGACCGCGATCGCCGAAGGGCGGGTCAGCCCGGCGAACACCGCCAGCGTGCCCGCCGTGATCCAGCGCCGGGTCAGCACGGCATACACCGCCCACGCGGCCAGCGCCGTGAACAGCGTCTCGGTGTACGCCATCGACTGCACGAAGGCCGTCGGGTACGCGCCCCACAGCGCGGCGAGCAGGACGCCCGCGCGCCGTCCGTGAAGGCGGGCGCCGACCGCGTAGATCCCCCAGGCCGCGACCAGCGAGGCGGTCCAGGAGACCAGGAGCCCGGCGTCGGGGACGCTCAGCGGCGTGATCTCGGAGATGCCCCGCTCCAGGGCCGGAAGGAGGGGGAAGAAGGCGAGGTTGGAGTGGACGCCGCCGTCGGGGACGTGCACCTCATAGCCGTAGCCATGCGTGGCGACGCGCGCGTACCAGAGGGAGTCCCAGCGGGCGCTGAGCAGCGTGTGCGGGCTCTTCCCGGCAACAGTGGCGGCGACGGTCAGCACGAGCAGACCCAGCAGCCGCACCGCCACGTACGCCTGCAGAGCGGGCGCGGCCGCCCGCAGCGCGGCGGTGACGCGCTCGCGGCGCGCGATGCGGGGCGCTGACGTGGTGGGCGCTGTCCGGGCGAGCTCGGGCATGAAGGCGATTATCGCCCGGATGGGCCCGGGGCCGACCGCCGGGTCCGGGCCGCCGGGACGCAGGAGGACACCGGGGGGCTGGAGCGGGGCGGTCGTCAGGTCCGGACATACGGGCCCGTGCGGGCGGCGGGTGCGGGACATGACCTGGGCTGGCATCGGGTGCGGGGCCCGGTGCGGGACATGCGGGGCCGGGCGGGCATTGGTGGGGGCCCGGGTGCGGGACGTACGGGCCTGTGCGGGCGGCGGGTGCGGGACATGCGGGCCCGGGCGGGCGGACGATGCGGCCTGTGCGGGCGGCGGGTGCGGGGGAATCCGGCGTGGGCGTTGCCGGGCGCCCCGGGGACCTCGTACCGCCCCTCACTCCCCCCGCAGGTCCCGCGCCACCGCCGCCTTCGCCTTGCGCGCAGCCACCAGTACCGGGTCCCATACGGGCGAGAACGGCGGTGCGTAGCCCAGGTCGAGCGTGGTCATCTGCTCCACCGTCATCCGGGCGGTCAGGGCCACGGCGGCGATGTCCACGCGCTTGCCGGCGCCCTCCCGGCCGACGATCTGGGTGCCGAGCAGTCGTCCCGTGCCGCGTTCCGCGATCATCTTGACCGTCATCGGACGCGAGTCCGGGTAGTACCCGGCCCGGCTCGTCGACTCGGCCGTCACCGTCACGTACTGCAGCCCGGCTTCCTTCGCCTGGGACTCCAGCAGGCCGGTCCTGGCGATCTCCAGGTCGCAGACCTTGCTCACGGCCGTGCCGACGACGCCCGGGAATGTCGCGTAGCCGCCGCCCACGTTCGTGCCGATGATCTGGCCGTGCTTGTTGGCGTGGGTTCCCAGGGGGATGTGCCGGTGGCGCCCGGAGACCAGGTCGAGCACCTCGACGCAGTCGCCACCCGCCCAGATGTTCTCGTGGCCGCGCACCCGCATCGACGGATCCGTCAGCAGGCCGCCCGACTCCCCGAGCGGCAGGCCGGCGCGGTGGGCGAGACTGGTCTCGGGCCGTACGCCCAGGCCCAGGACGACGGCGTCGGCCGGGTACTCCGCGTCCTTGGTGACGACCGCCGCGGCCCGCCCGTCCTCGCCCGTCCGGATCTTGGTGACCTCGGCGTCCGTCACCGTATCGATGCCCATCCCGCGCATGGCGTCGTGCACGAGCCGTCCCATGTCCGGGTCGAGTGTGGACATGGGCTGCTGGGCGCGTTCCAGAACGGTGACCCGGCAGCCGCGGTTCACCAGGGCCTCGGCCATCTCGACACCGATGTAGCCCGCGCCGACGACGACCGTGCGCAGGCTCGAACCCCGCTCCCTGAGCCCACTGACCAGGGCTTGCCCGTCGTCGAGCGTCTGGAGCCCGTAGACACCCGGCGCGTCGATGCCGGGGATGTCCGGGCGCAGCGGGCGGGCGCCGGTGGCCACGACCAGGTGGTCGTAGTCCTCCCAGTGTTCGCCGGCCCCGTTGTCCAGGTCGCGCACGCGCACCCGCTGCCGGACGGTGTCGATCTCGGCGACCTCGGTGCGCAGCCGCAGCCCGATGCCGCGCCTGCGGTGCTCGATGGGCGTACGGGCGACCAGGCCGCCGGGGCCCGAGACCAGGCCGCCGACCCAGTACGGGATGCCGCAGGCGGAGTAGGACGTGTAGTTCCCGCGCTCGTAGGCCAGGATCTCCAGCTCGCCGGGGCCTCTCAGCCTGCGGGCCCGGGAAGCGGCGGACATGCCCGCCGCATCCCCGCCGATGACCACCAGCCGCTGCGCCCGCGCCGTCATCGCGTCATATCCCTTCTCAAGAGCGCGCGGTGTGCGCGCACGGTCCACGCTACGGGCGGGACGCGGCTCAGTCCTCTTCTCGGCGCTCCGCCCGGGCCTCCTCCGGGGTTTCGTGCCGGCTCTGCGAACCCGCGCCCGTCGTCGCCCCGGTCGTCGCCGTCGCCGTCGCCGCCGCAGGGGTTCCGGTCCCCCGCGCCGGGCCGGGAACGGCAACTGCCGCCGGAGGGGTAACGCCCCGTCGGCCGCTCCCGGGCATCCGCGCCCGTGCCACGCGCAAGATCACCAGCAGCATCATCAGCGCGGCGGCGAAGGGCAGTACGGCTCCGACCAGGACCGCCAGCCAGCGCACCGTCGCCACAAAGGCGCCCCAGCCGCCGGACAGCGCGTCCACGAAGCCGGTCTCGTCGTCGTCACCGCCGTCCTGCCGGGGCGAGGTCTCGGAGAGCCGCAGCGTGATCGTGGCCATGCCCGTACGCTCCCCGAGCGACTTCCGCTGGGCCTTGAACGCCTCCAACTCCGCCTGTCGGGTGCTCAGTTCGCCTTCCAGGGTGACGACGTCCGAGAGATTCTCCGCGCGGTCCATCAGCCCGCGTACCCGGGCGACGCTCGCCTCCTGGGACTTGATACGGCTCTCGACGTCCACGACCTGGTCGGTCACGTCCTGCGCCTCGACCTGACGGCTGATCAACCTGCCGGTTCCGGCGAGATCGTCCAGGACCCGCCCGAACTCCTCCTGCGGTACGCGCAGCACGATGCTCGACCGCTCGTGGCCGTCACGGTCGCGGTCGGTCGTCTCGTCCCCGACGTAACCGCCCGCGTTCTCGGCGGTGGTACGGGCCTCCTCGGCCGCTGCGGACACGTCCTTGACCCGTACGGACAGGGTGGCGGTGCGGATGATGTGGGCCGGACCGAGCCTCGCAGGCTTACGGGACGGGGCCTTCGCGTCGCCGGTGCCGGGCTGCTGCTGCCCGGCGTCGGCAGCGCCTTCGCGCGCCCGGTTCGGCGGGACCGCGTCCTGGTTGCGGCCCGCGCCCGGCTCGGCGGGGCCGGCCTCGCTCCGCGACCCCTCCTTCGCGGCGGAGCGGTCCGTCGCGGAGTCCGGCGAACCGGCGCACGCCGTCAGGCCGAGCGAGACCGTGAGCAGTACGCCGGCGAGGACGGCGAGTGACCGGCTGCGGGAGCGCAGGAGCGCTGCCGGTGGCTCGTACGGATCCCGGCGCGCTGCCGGTGGCTCGTGCAGAGGTGGGTGCGGCGCCACACGCGGTGGTGCGGACGGCGGGTCGAGCAACGGACGCGGCATCGTGGTCCCCCCAAGGGCCGGTGATGTTATCGCCCGTTGGACGAGGGGCGCGCGGGGCGGGTTGCGGGCCCGCGGTCCCGATGAGGTCACGGTCGGGACTCGTTCCGGGGTCTGAGACAGTGGGGGCATGGATCAGGCGGAGCGTCGTACGGAACAGAGCGCGGGCTCGCGGGTCGTGGTCGTCGGCGGAGGTATCGCGGGTCTCGCGGCCGCCCACCGGCTCAGCGCGCGTGGCGTACACGTCATGGTTCTGGAGGCGTCGGAGCGTCTGGGCGGCAAGCTGCACGCGGGCGAGATCGCGGGTGTGCCGGTCGACCTGGGCGCCGAGTCGATGCTGGCGCGGAGGCCGGAGGCCGTGGCACTGGCGCGCGAGACGGGCCTCGCCGAAGACCTGCGGACCACCGCCACCACCTCCGCCTCGATCTGGACGCGCGGTGCCCTGCGACCCATGCCGCAGGGCCATGTGATGGGGGTGCCCGGCGATCTCGCCCCGCTCGCCGCGTCCGGAGTGGTCTCGCGGGAAGGCCTCGCGCGGATCGAGCAGGACGCCGAACTGCCGCGTACGGAGCCCGGAGAGGACGTCGCGGTGGGCGCGTACATCGCCGAGCGCCTCGGCCGCGAAGTCGTCGACCGGCTCGTCGAACCGCTGCTCGGCGGCGTGTACGCGGGCGACGCCTACCGGATCTCGATGCGCGCCGCCGTCCCTCAGCTCTTCGAGGCCGCTCGCACCCACCGCTCCCTGACCGAGGGCGTCCGCGCGCTGCAGGCCCGGGCCGCGCAGGCTCCGGCCGGCCCGGTCTTCATGGGCATCGACGGCGGAGTGGGTCGCCTGCCGATCGCCG
This sequence comes from Streptomyces sp. NPDC051776, assembly GCF_040681345.1. NCBI lineage: Bacteria > Bacillati > Actinomycetota > Actinomycetes > Kitasatosporales > Streptomycetaceae > Streptomyces > Streptomyces sp. NPDC051776. Next base: position 8,221 of record NZ_JBFAYQ010000003.1, read on the forward strand.
TCGCCGATGCCGTACGCGCCGCGGGAGGCGACATCCGCACTGGCACGCCCGTGCACCGCATGACGCGTACGGGCGGGGGCTGGGAGATGGTGGCCGGTGACACGCTGATCGAGGCCGACGGGGTGGTCCTGGCCGTGCCCGCGCCCGAGGCCGCGCGGCTGCTCGCCGCCGAGTCCCCGGCCGCGACGGCCGAGCTGACGGCGGTCGAGTACGCCTCGATGGCCCTGGTCACCCTGGCCTTCCGCCGGGACGACCTGGGCACGCTGCCGGACGGGAGCGGCTTCCTCGTCCCGCCCGTCGACGGCCGCACGATCAAGGCCTCCACCTTCTCCAGCCGTAAGTGGGGCTGGCTCGGAGAGGCCGGCCCCGGTCTCTTCGTGCTGCGCACCTCGGTCGGGCGGCACGGAGAGGAGGCGGTCCTGGAGCGCGAGGACTCCGATCTGGCCCGGCTCTCCCTGGACGACCTGCGCGAGGCCACCGGCCTGACCGCCCGCCCCGTCGAGACCGTCGTCACCCGCTGGAACAGCGGGCTGCCGCAGTACCCCGTCGGCCACCTCGGGCGCGTGGCCCGGATCCGCGAGCACGTGGCCAAGGTGCCGGGCCTGCGCGTGTGCGGCGCGCTGTACGACGGCGTGGGCATCCCGGCGTGCATCGCGAGCGCGCGGACCGCGGCCGACGAGCTGGTGGCGACCCTGGCGGAGGGAACCGGCGGGGGCGAGCGAGAATGAGGGCATGACTGCTGCTCCTGAGAACCCTGCCGCCGGCCGGGGCCCGAACGCCGGCAAGAAGGCCAAGGACCTCAACGAGGTCATCCGCTACACCCTCTGGTCGGTGTTCAAGCTCCGCGACATCCTGCCCGAGGACCGCACCGGGTACGCCGCCGAGGTGGACGAGCTGTTCGCGCAGCTCACCGCGAAGGGCGTCACCGTGCGGGGTACGTACGACCTCTCGGGGCTGCGGGCGGACGCGGACGTCATGATCTGGTGGCACTCCGAGTCCTCCGACGCGCTCCAGGAGGCGTACAACCTCTTCCGGCGCACCCGGTTCGGCCGTGCTCTGGAGCCGGTTTGGTCGAACATGGCGCTGCACCGCCCCGCCGAGTTCAACAAGTCGCACGTCCCGGCCTTCCTCGCCGAGGAGGTCGCCCGCGAGTACGTGTGCGTGTACCCCTTTGTGCGGTCCTACGACTGGTACCTGCTCCCCGACGAGGACCGGCGCCGGATGCTCGCCGACCACGGCAAGATGGCCCGCGGCTTCCCGGACGTCCGCGCCAACACCGTCGCGTCCTTCGCCCTCGGCGACTACGAGTGGCTGCTGGCCTTCGAGGCCGACGAACTGCACCGGATCGTCGACCTCATGCGCCATCTGCGGGCGTCGGAGGCGCGGTTGCACGTCCGTGAGGAGGTGCCCTTCTACACCGGGCGCCGCAAGCCGGTGGCCGAGCTGGTGGCCGGACTGGCCTGAGCCCGGGGCGATCCGCCTCCGGCCGGTGGATCCACTTCCGGCCGGCGGAACGACCTCCCGCAGCGACCGCCGG
>NZ_JBFAYQ010000003.1:9855-48754 GCF_040681345.1 Streptomyces sp. NPDC051776
GGACACGGCGAACGTCCCGGGGACGGCGACCGTCTCGGACACGGCGAACGTCCCGGGGACGGCGACCGTCTCGGACACGGCGAACGTCCCGGGGACGGCGACCGTCTCGGACACGGCGAACGTCCCGGGGACAGCGACCGTCTCGGACACGGCGACGGCCGGACCCCGCGTGGGGCCCGGCCGTCGCCGTGATCCGGGAGTTCGCCCTCTCTCCTGGTCAGATCACCGGCCTGGGGATGGCGCGCCGGTCGCGGCGCTCCTGCTGCGCCTCCTTCTCCGGCTTGGGCTCGGTGTGCGGCCCGCACGCCGCGTGGTGCCCCGGCGTCCGGCCCGTCAGCAGATACGTCTCCCAGTGGCGGTTGATGCAGGCGTTGTCACCGCCGCCGATGCCGTGGGTGCCCGAGCGGCGCTCGGTGACCAGCGACGCCCCGGTCAGTCTGCGCTGCAGTTCCAGGGCGCCCGCGTACGGCGTCGCCGCGTCCCGCTCCGCCGCCAGGATCAGCACCGGCGGCAGCACGCCCGCGGCCGTCCGTACGTCGAGAGGCTTCTGCCGGGGCTCCGTCCAGTACGCGCAGGGCAGGTTCATCCAGGCGTTGTCCCAGGTCTCGAACGGGGCGGTGCGGGCGAGCCGGGTGTTGTCCTCGTCCCAGACGCGCCAGTCGGTGGGCCAGGCCGCGTCGTTGCACTCGACGGCCGTGTAGACGGCGTTGGCGTTCTCCTCCGCCTCCGCGGACCCCGCCTCCGGCTGGGCCTGCTCGACCAACGGCTTGTCGTTGCCGCGCAGGTACTCCGAGAGCGCGTACGCCCGGCGAGCCCAGAACGCGTCGTAGTAGCCGACCTTCAGGAACGCCGACTGGAGCTGTGCCGAGCCGATCTTTCCGCCGGCCGGGGTGCGCTCGATGCGCGTGCGTGCCTTCTCGTACGAGCTCAGCACCTCCTGCTGCGTACGGCCGAGGTGGTAGACGTCGTCGTGCTTGGCGGCCCAGCGGCGCCAGTCGGCCCAGCGGCTCTCGAACGCCCTGGACTGGTCGAGGTTGTTGCGGTACCAGATCTGGGCCGGGTCGGGGTTGACCGCGCTGTCGAAGACCATGCGGCGGACGTGGCCGGGGAAGAGCGATGCGTAGAGGGCACCGAAGTACGAGCCGTACGAGGCCCCGATGAAGTTGAGCTTCTTCTCGCCGAGGGCGGCCCGCAGCACATCGAGATCGCGGGCGTTGTTGAGCGAGGTGTAGTGCCGGAGGGTGGCGCCGCCGTGGAGCGAGCACCCGCGCGCGTAGTCCTTGGCCCGGTTCTTGCGGAGGGTCTTGTGCTCCTCGTCCGGGTGGATGGGGGAGTTGGTCGGGGCCTTGACGAACTCGGCGGCGCTCTGGCAGGACAGCGGCGCGGAACGGCCGACGCCGCGCGGTGCGTAGCCGACGAAGTCGTAGGCCTTGGCGACCGGTTGCCACCCCGGCAGTTGGGCGTAGAGCGGGAACTGCATGCCGGAGGCGCCGGGGCCGCCCGGGTTGAAGACCAGCGCGCCTTGGCGCTCCTTCTGCGGGGCGGTGGCGCGGACGCGGCTGACGGTGAGGGAGATCTTTCTGCCGTCGGGCTCGGCGTAGTCCAGCGGTACGGACACTGTCCCGCACTGCACCGGTTTCTGCAGGTCCTCCGTCTTGTGGCAGCGGCCCCAGGTGATGCCTTTCGCGGCGGCGCGAGCCGCCGCGGCGGCGGTGCCGCGGGCCTCCGGCGTGGTGTCGTCCGGAACGCTCCAGGGGGCCTCGGCCGGGATGGGGTCGCCCGGTGCGCGCGGGGGAGTTGCGCTGCCGGCGGGGGCGGTGGCGAGTGCGGTGAGGACCAGCGACCCGAGGGCGCCGTACAGCGCTACTGCTCTCACGCGTCATCCCTTCGTCTGGACGTGCCGTTTCATCGGGAACGTCCGTTTCAACCGGATGTGATGGACGCGCCGCTCCGGCCTCGCCGGGCGGGACGCGGCGACGGGGTTTGAGACCCGGTCGGTGGCGGCTCGAAGGAGCGGGGGAACCGGGCCGTTCATCATCTTGTCGGCGGTGATCGCCGCGGCCGGTCACTGACACGTGGCGGTCACTCGGTCGGCCGAGCGGTTCGGCGGGGTGTGCGGCGCGTGAGGGGCCCCGACCCGCGGGCGGGGAGGGGAGGCGTCGGCCGGCGGTGCCGGCGCCGGGCCATAGGGGGGCACCAGGGCGTTCGCCGTCTCCCGGTGGTCAGTTCTCCGAGCGGCAGTGGGTGGTGGTCGGTTCTCCGAGCGGCGGCGGGTGGTGGTCGGTTCTCCGAGCGGCGGCGGGTGGTGGTCGGTTCTCCGGGCGGCGGCGGGTGGTGCTCAGTTCTCCGGGCGGCGGCGGGTGTCTCCACTGCCCTGGAGCGCGGCGCGGAGTTCGGGGTCCTTCAGGGCCGCGGGCCCGCGTACGGCGAACGCGGTGAGACCCGCGGCTCCGTCGCCGCTCCGGCTCGCGGAGTCGGCGGCGATCCGTCCCAGCAACCGCATGCCCGCCGGTGACGCCCACAGGCTGCTCGTACGCATCTCGAGTTGCGCGATGGCCAGGGCGCCCGAGACGAGCACGAGGGGCAGCGCGAACCATGCGACGACCGGGGCGGCTCCGGCCTGCGGCGGCAGCATGAACAGGGACACCGCGCCGGTCAGCAGCACCAGCAGACCGGCGAACTGCGCCTGCCGCACGGCGGTGGCGATGTTGGTGACGGCCGAGGAGGGGACGGCGAGCCCTGCCGCGACCAGACGGTCGGCGAGCGCCCGTACGGCGTCGGCGGCCGCAAGTGCCGTACGGACCGCGGAGACCCTGGACTGGCCGTCCGGGCCTATCGCCGTGATCACCGAGCGTTCGAGGTCGTCACCGCCCTCGGGGTCGACCACCGTGGCCCATCCGGTGTGGGCGAGCAGCAGTCGGCGCTGGCGGGCCAGCGAGAGCAGTGTCAGATCGGCGACCCGGCGCGGGCCTCCGGCCAGGAATGCGGCCTCGTAGACCGAGACGGCTGCCGCGGTGGGAAGTTCCGTGTCACGGTCGCCGGCGGTGAACACCGCTCCCGCCGCGCGGCCCGGCACACGCGAGGCCGCGGACGCCGCGTGGACCAGACGCACCGCCGAGGCGACGGCGGTGGCGCAGGCGACGAGGAGGAACAGAACCCACATACCGGAGTTCTACTGAGAGGGCGCCACGAAGCGCCAGTCTTCTTCCACGATGCGGACGCGGGAACTGCCGAGCGTCACGATGCGTGTCGCGCTCTGCTCTCCTCCGTATCGCCCATGGTCATGGTTCGTTGGTATTCGTCCGCTCTGCCGCATGTGTTACGTATCGGGCTATTGGAATTTCCGCGGCTTCTCCGGAAGCGTTGCGGGCGGCGGCAGCGGAAAGCTCGGTGCGGGGACGGCCGTACCGGCGGGCGGAGGCGAGAAGGCCGGTGGCGCGGACGGGGGCGGCGGGCCCGTGGGGGGCGGGGTGGCATGGTCCGCCTCTTCCGTGGCGATGGCGTCGAAGTCGACCAGGCCGGTGCGTTCGAGCGCGGAGATGTGGTCGAGGACGGTCGTATTGGCGTCGTCGGCCAGTTCGCGGACCAGGCTGTTACGGGTGGTGTGCCGGATCTGCGCCACAAGGGCGAACACTTTGCCGTGCGCCATGCGCAGGATGTTCGCGAACTTCCACGCGTAGACCGTGCCGGACGCCGCGGTGAGCTCGCCCAGCCAGCGCTGCTGCTGCTCGTTCGGCTCCGCCGGGATCTCCATGCCGAGCCGCTGTGCGACCTCCCGGACCCGGGCGTCGAGGAAGGCGTGGCCCTCCACCAGGTGCTCGCCGGCCTTCGCGACCGCCGGGGTCGGCGCACGCTCCATGGCCTGCTCTCCGGCGGGCAGTTCCCACAGTCCTGCCAGCCGGACCCGGACGATGAAGTCGCGGTCGGCGGCAGAGAGCGGGCCCCAGCGCGTGGTGACGGTCCCCGCCTCCAGTCGGGCGAGGCCGGTGCCGGATCTGTCGTGGTACGTCCAGATGGGGAAGACGAGGGCTGCGAGCGTCGCGGTCAGCGCGGCGAGGACCAGCCCCGTGCTGTTCGTGAATCGCATGGTGCGTGCCTCCTGCGGCACCGCACGGTAGTGCGACCGACGATGATCCCGTGCCGATTCGCGGAATCTCACCCTCCGCCACCCGCGGCGGAATTCGATGGAACCCGGCGAATTGGCGGAATTCCATGGAACCCGGCGGAACTCGGCGGACCGGTGGGAGCCCGATGGACGCGGCGGAACCCGGTGGAGCCGACGGAACTCGGTGGCAGCCCGGAGTCACGCCGCCCGTACGCGTCCTCGCAGAGCCGTGCGCAGCATCCGCGCAAAGCGGCCGGCGGGCAGCGGCGTGGGTCCGGAGCGCTCCAGCCACCAGGTGTGGAGCCGCCGCCGTACGGCAGGGTCCGCGACCGGGTTGCGCGCCGTGCGCTGCACGGCCGCGCCGACCCTGGCCGCGGTGCCGCCCTCGCCATTCGTGTCCTTCGCGGTCGTGCTGTCGTTCGCGCCGGGCCCCGCGGGCAGGGCCAGTAGGTATTCGGCGAAGTCCAGCGCGTCCTGGCGGTACCCGCCGGCCATCGCGTGCCGCTGCGCATAGCCGAGGAACGCCTCCCGGTACGCCGTGCCGAGGATGTCCGGCAGTTCGGGTGCCACCTTCGCCACGACATCGGCCCGCTTGGCGGTCAGCGCACGGCTCTGGACGCGCAGCCGCCGCCGGTCGAAGCCCTCCGGGGCCGGGGTTCCCGCCACGAGCGCGGACAGCAGCGAGGCCTGGGCCAGCCCCACCCGCTGGCGTGCGCTCTCCGCCGCAGGCGGGACCGCGGTACGGCCACCCGGTCCCGCTCCGGCCGGGCCGTCCGTGCCGCGGCGGCCGGACCGTACGGACTCCCGGCCCCCGCGGCCGGACCGTACGGACTCCCGGCCCCCGCGGCCGGCCCACTCGGGGTCCGCGACACCGGGACCCGCCTCCAGCACCGCGCGGATCGCGGCCAGTTCATCCCCCAGCTCCTCGGCCGCGGGGAAGTCCTCGTCCCGCTCCAGAAGTACGCCCGGAGGGTCGACACGCGTGCGCAGCTCCGCGAGGACGTCCAGGATCGGCCGGGTCACCGGATGTGCGTGGCTGTCGTGCCAGACGCCGTCCTTCTCGACGCCGCCCGCCACGTGCACGTACGCGATGGCCTCGACCGGCAGCTCGTCCAGCGCCTTCGCCGGGTCCTCCCCGCGGTTGACGTGATTGGTGTGGAGGTTGGCCACATCGATGAGCAGGCGCACGCCCGTACGCTCCACCAGCTCGGCCAGGAACTGCCCCTCGGACATCTCCTCACCCGGCCAGGAGATCAGCGCGGCGATGTTCTCCAGCGCCAGCGGCACCGGCAGCGCATCCTGGGCGATACGGACGTTTTCGCACAGCACGTCGAGCGCATCGCGGGTCCGCGGTACCGGCAGCAGATGGCCCGCCTCCAGGCGCGGCGACGCGGTCAGCGCCCCGCCCGCCCGTACGAACGCGATGTGCTCGGTGACCAGCGGTGCGCCCAGCGCCTGGGCGCGCTCGGCCAGCGAGGCGAGGCGCTCGGGGTCGGGGCGTTCGGCTCCGCCCAGGCCGAGGGACACACCGTGCGGGATGACCGTGGTGCCGCGTTCGCGCAGCCGCCGCAGCGGCTCGGGGAGGTGGCCGGGGCAGATGTTCTCCGCCACCACCTCGACCCAGTCGAGGCCGGGCAGCTCCGCCACCGTGCCGGCGATCTCGGGCCGCCATCCGATGCCCGTACCCAGTTTCTCCATGGTCGGCCTCCTCCCCTCGCGTGTTCGACAGGTGCCCGGGTGATGGCCCCGGCACGCCCGGTCGAATCCTGGCGAGCCATGGTTCAGAGCTTGATTTGAGGTTCGACGGCCCCCGCGGACGCGGGGTTCCCCCACCCGTCACGGCCTCCTGGCGACCGGCATACCGACGTGTGACAGGACCTTTCTCCGGCTGCTCCTGACACGCAGCGGCCGCGGTGCCCCCGGCAGGGGCCCGCCGCGGACCATGGGACCGGCTTCCGCCCGTCGGACCGTGTGACCGGCTTCCGCCGGGACTCCCCGGTGCTCCCGTCGCGTCAGTCGTCGTAGTCGGCGCCGGGGCCGTGGTCCGTGCCGCTTCCCGCCCGCGAACCGAACCGCGGTGCCCTCGTGGAGTCGGCCGTGGGTTCGCCCGTCGGGCTGGGCGACGGCCGCGACGTCGTCCTGACGCCGTCCTCCGGCACGACGGGAATCGGTACGGGGACGACCGTGGACGTGGGCGGCGGCGGGCCGGTCGGGCTCGCCGGCGGGGCGTTGGCCGCATCGTTGGCGATGGAGTCGAAGTCCACCATTCCGGTCCGCTCCAGCATCGTGATGTGGTCCAGCACCGTGACGTTGGCGGCGTCGGCGAGGCGGCGGACCAAGGCATTGCGCGTGTTGTTTCGGACTTGGCCGATCTGACCGAAGAACTTGCCGTGCGCGGAGCGCAGCAGCATGGCGAACTTCCGCTGGTACGCGGTGCCCTGCGCCTCCGTGAGTTCGCGCAGCCAGCCCTGCTGCTGCTCGTTCGGCTGGTTCGGCAACCCGACGCCGAGCTTGCCCGCCGCGTACCGCACACGCTCGTCGAGGTCCGTGTGCCCGACGATCAGATGGTCGCCGCAGTCGCGTATCGCCTTGGTGGGTGCGCGCTGGAGCGCCTGCTGTCCGGCGGGGAGTTCCCAGAGCCCGGCGAGCCGCACCTTGACCAGGAAGTCCCGGTCCCCGGCGGAGAGCGGACCCCATTCGGTGGCCACCGTCCCGGCCTCGAGCTCCGACTGGCCGGTGCCGGTACGGTCGGCGTAGGACCAGAGCGGCAACAGCAGCGCGCCGAGCGTCGCGACGAGGGCTGCGATGACGAGCTTCGTTCCGTTGACGTGTCGCACGGTTGCTCGCATCCTCCTCTCGCGGCGCACGTGCAAAAGGCCCCGGCCGGCCGCCGGGAGTCGAGTTGCGTAAGCCAAGCGCCAACCGAGTGGCAGGTCAACCCGCGACCCCGTCCGCTCGGGGCAGGCCGGGTGGCGCAGGGGGATACGGAGTGGCGGCGCCCCGTGTTCAGCCGGCTTCCGGCAAGCGGCGCGTCGCGCCCGGCTTGCCCGGCTTGGCTGTTTTCCGCAGCGCCGGATGGTCGGCGACGACCGTGCACGAGCCGGGCGCGATCTCGGTGAAGCCCGCGTCCCGTACGACCGGCAGTCCGCTGCGGGTGAGCTCCGCCCAGCGCGCGGGTTCCGCGGTGCGCACCGCCAGCGCGAAGCCCGACGAACGCCACATCTCCCGCTCCGCGTCCGCCAGCTGCCACCAGGCGAGCTGCGCTCCGTGCCCCGCCTGTGCCATGGCCTTCCCCGCCGACATGGAGATCTCCGGGCTGAGCCACAGCACGGGAACGTCCGCGGCGGGCGCGGACGGCGGCTCCGGGTCGTCCAGTTCGGTGCCCGACACCTGCAGCTTCGCCAGCTCCTTCGGCCACCCGTCGAGCGGCACCGGCGGGAAGACCCGTACCTCCGCCTCCGCGCCCGTGACCGTGACGCCCGGCAGCGCCTCGGCCCGCCGCCACTCGGCGCCGCGCGCCCGACGGACGACCTTGCGGATCCTTGCGTCCTGCCAGTCCCGTACGGCCGTGAACCACGCGCCGTCCACGCGTACCGCCCGCTCGTCGGTCAGCAGGACGAGGACCGCGCGGGCGGCCGCCTCCAACGCGTCCGTACGTGCCGGGCGCGCGGCCTTCTCGATCCGGATCACCAAGGGCAGCACGAACTGCGGGGCGGAGTCGCGCGCGGCCACCCCGTGCTCGAAGGGGCTGCTGCCCGCGACGCCGCGTCCGGCCGGGGCGGCGGTGCGGGCGGGACCGGGGCGATGGGCGGGACGGCCTGATGCGTCGGCACTGGTCACGCGCCAAGTCTGCCAGCCGGCCCCGGGCGCGCGTCAGGCACCGTACTCATGATGTGAGTAGACGTCAGGCACGGGCCCGGGGCTCCAACCGGGATCGCGGCCCGTCGCCGCGAGAAGCACCTCCAACGGCGCGGCACCCTCAGGTACGGCGACGGGCTCGCCGAAGACCTTCATCTTCCGGGCCGTCGGACCCGTCTCCTCGATGAGCCTGTCGAGCGTGCGGATGCTCTCCGCGTCCGGGGTGAACTCCTGGCCCGTCGCCCGCGCGAGGTCCCAGGCGTGCACCGTCAGATCCAGCAGCGCCATGCTGCCCAGGGTCCGCGCCGGGAGATTCATGCTCCCCGCCACGCCCTCGTCGGCTCCCGGAACGCCCCAGGCCGCCACGAGCCGACCGGTCTCCTCCGCGAACCGGGAGCGCCAGTCACGGTCGAGGTAGTCGGGCGTGGTGGTGAAGTCGGCGTCCTCGCGCGCGGCGATCGACCGGAAGCCGACGACCACGTGGAAGAGGTGGTTGAGCAGGTCCCGCACGGTGTACTCGGCGCACGGCGTCGGGTCTCCGAGCCGGTCGTCGTCCACACCGCGCACCACGGGCACGGCCTGCCGTGCCGCCGCGTCGAGCCGTTCGCTGATCGGGGTCGTCATGGGTACGACGGTACGAGCGACCGGAACGCCCGGGCTTGAACAAACGCGACACCTCGTGCGCGGGTACCCCCGAGGGCCGGGCAGTCCCCGGATACCCGGTCCACCGCACACCTGGCGCGAGGGGGTGCGCGGCATAGGATCGCCGGTATGGCGGCACCGCGGCGCGACACCCGGGGCATCATCGACGCCCCGGAGCTCTTCGCGCGCGTACGCTTCCGCCGCCGCGAGCCCGCCCTGCCGCTCCGCCCGTATCTCGAGCACTACTGGCTCATCGACTGGGACCTGTCCGAGCCGTACGCCACCCACGTCGTCCCCCACCCTTCCGTGAACGTCGTCTTCCAGCGCTTCGCCGGCCGCCCCGCCTTCGCGGAGGTCGCGGGCATCGGGCTGGAGCTGTTCACACAGAAGCTGGAAGCCACCGGGCGTGTGTGCGGGGTGCAGTTCCGGCCGGGCGGCTTCCGTCCCTTCGCCTCCGGCCGGGCCGTCTCCCGGTGGACGGGGAGGCGGCTGCCGCTCGGCGAGGTCTTCGAGGGCGCCGGGGGTGATCCGTCCGCCGTCCTCGGCCCCGACGAGGAGGACGCCCGCGTCGCCGCGCTCGACGCCTTCCTCCTGGACCGGCGCCCGCAGCCCGATCCGCACGCCGACCTGGCCATGGCCGTCGCCCAGCGCATCCGTACGGACCGCACCCTGCGGCGCGTGTCGGAGGTCGCCCGGGCCGAGGGGCTGTCGGTGCGCGGTCTGCAGCGGCTCTTCGCCGGGTACGTCGGCGTCAGTCCGAAGTGGGTCATCCTGCGCTACCGCATCCACGAGGCGCTGGAGCGCTCCGCCACGGCCACGACGGGGGTGGACTGGGCCGCGCTGGCCGCCGAACTCGGCTACAGCGATCAGGCCCATCTCGTCCGTGACTTCACGGCAACGATCGGCGTCCCGCCGACGGCGTACGTCCGCTGAGTGCGGCGCCGGATCTACGCGTGCCGAGCGCGGCGCCGGACGACTTCTGCACCGGGGCCGCCTGTCCCCGTCACGCTTCAGCGGCCGTCAACCGCCCGTTCCCGTCACGCTTCAGCGGCCGTCCAGCCGTCCAGCCGTCCAGCCGTCCAGCCGTCCGGTCGCGCGGGCCCGCGCGCACGCGCAACTCGCGGAGCCCCCGCCGGTTCGGTCAGGACCGGAGGCACACTGGAACGTGCGGCTCGTAGCGAGACGGATCGCCGGACGGGCCGCGGCGACCGAGGAGGTGGAAATCCCCATGGACGCGCACGGGAACGGCGGGGACACCGGCCCAACCGACCGGGAAGCCCGGCCCGCGCCCGGGCCTCCGCACGCCGACTGCGTGCTGTGCGGCGAGCCCACCGAGTACGGGGCCGCGGATCCCGGTGCGACCCTCTGCCCGGTCTGCGAGTGGCAGGAGGCCGAGCGCGAGTCCTGCGGTGGCTGACGAATGCCGGCCCGTCTACTCCCTTTCCCTGCCCGCGACTTGGTCCTGGCCACGGACCGGGTGCTGCTCCTGAGGCGCGTCCTGGGCGGCCTGCCCCCGGCCCTCGTTCCGCGTACGGCTGATCAGCTCCGAGACACGAACGAATCGATAGCCCTGCGCCCGCAGCTCGGGGACGATGCGCCGCACCGCGGCCTCGGTCGCAGGCGCCCGGCTGAGCGTGGCGTGCATGACCACCACCGAGCCGGGCTTCACCTGCGAAAGCACCTGCTCCGCCACCCGGTCCGCGGAGCGAGTGGAGGCGTCCCCGCTCAGTACGTCCCCCTGCACCGCCGTCACCCGGGCCGGGGCGACCGCCCGCAGCGCCCCGTCGTCGAAGCAGCCACCGGGGAAGCGGAAGTACGGGACCGGGTCCGGCACTCCGGCCCGGCGGATCGCCGTGTACGCGCGGTCGATCTCCTGGCGCATCGCCCCCCGGTCGACACGCGGCATGCCCGCGCGGCACGGCCCGGAGAAGGAGCCGAGGCCGTAGCTGTGGTTGCCGATCTCGAAGAGCGGGTCACGGCCCAGTGAGCGTGCCTGGTCCGGGTACTCGTCCGCCCACCTGCCGGTCATGAAGATGGTCGCCGGTACGTTCAACTTCCGCAGGGAAGCGACGAGTTGGGGGTTGTCGAAGCGTTCGCCGCCGGCTGCGCGTGTCGCGTGCTCCGGGGACATGTCGGCGTTGAAGGTGAGAGCCACGACCTTGTCGCCGTCGCCCGTGCTCCGGGTGAAGACCGCCGCACGGCCGTCCGCCGCCGGGAGGGTGGGCGCCGCCGGAGCGCCCGCCGCCGGGCCCGCCTCCTCGAAGCGGCCGTGATCGGCCGGGTCGGAGGCGGCGGGGGATATGGCAGGGTCCGCCGCGCGGCTTCCGCCGTCGTCCGTGCCGCCGCAGGCGGCGAGTGCGAGTGCGAGCAGCGGCATCAGGGCCGAGGCAGCCCGTCGGCGTGCACGCGTGCCGGGCTGTTGCGAAAAGTGTTGGATCATGTTCGGAGCGTAAAATCAAGCTCCTGTGTCGGCATGTCTTCCACCTCCGATCGGGTCCCCGCTCACCTGCCCCCGATCGCGGTGACGGGTACGGCCGGCGTTCCGCCCGCATCCCCCGCCGCCCGTCCTCGCGCCGGACGGCAGGGGAGTGACCGCATGCGGCGCCCCGTGCGGCAACCGCTGTGGCGGAAGCGTCAGCGCCAGGGGCCGGTCACCGCGAACGTCGTGCCGGGGGTGTAGCAGTTGACGTACATCGAGCAGCCGTCGGCGGAGAACGTGACCCCCGCGAACTCGCCCCACGCCGGATCTTCCGGAGTGCCGATGTTCTGCCGCCCGCGCGCCATCGCGTAGACCTTCCCGCGCTTGGTCAGCCCGAAGACGTGCTGCGCGCCCTCGCCGTCCTCGCAGACCATCAGGCCGCCGCCCGGCGCGAGCGTGATGTTGTCGGGCTCCTCACCGGGCATCTGCACGTCCGTGTCCGGGCCGAAGACGACGACCAGGGTGAGCCGGCGGTGCTTCGGGTCGTACCGCCAGATCTGGCCGAAGTGGTCGGCGGCCGACCCATCCGCGCTCTTGGCGAAACTGGAGACGAAGTAGACGCAGCGCCCGCCCCAGTAGCAGCCCTCCAGCTTCTGGGCGTGCGTGATGCCCTTCGGCCCGAAGTCCTGGAATCGGATCGGGGTCTCGCCGGCCAGCGGGTCCGGTACGTCCACCCACTCGATGCGGTCGAACGTCGTGCCCGTCTCCTGAACGACGGACAGATCCTTCACATCCGGTACGCGCATCGCCTGGAGGCGCTCGCCCGCGTGCAGCGAGCCCCTGCCGCCGAGCGGCTTCTCGGGCAGGAAGCGGTAGAACAGCCCGAAGGGCTTCTCGAAGGCGTCCTCCGTCTCGTAGACCACGCCGCTGTCGGGGTCGACGGCGATCGCCTCGTGCTGGAAGCGGCCCATGGCGGTGAGCGGCTCGGGGGAGGTGTGGCGCGGGTCGTACGGGTCGACCTCGAAGATGAAGCCGTGGTCCTTGGTGTAGCCGTTCGTACCGGCCCGGTCCTCGGTCTCCTCGCAGGTCAGCCAGGTGTGCCAGGGGGTGCGGCCGCCCGCGCAGTTCACCGCGGTACCGGCGATGGCGACCTGCTCGCCGAGGACGCGGTTGCCCCGGCCCAGCTCCAGGGCCGTACAGCCGCCCAGACCCTCCGGGTCGTACGTGAGCCCCTTCACGGCCGGGACGCGGATCTTGGCGTCCACCCGGTTCTCGTGGTTGCGCACCAGGTGGGTGCGGCCGTCACGGCCGGGAAAGGCGGCCATGCCGTCGTGGTTGCTGGGCACCTTGCCCTGCCCTGAACGGAGTTCGTCGCCCTCGCGGGACAGGACGGTGTAGCGGAACCCCTCGGGAAGGTCGAGCAGGCCGTCGGGGTCGGGGACGAGCGGGCCGTACCCCGCCTCTCCGCCCCAGTCGTGGGCGGTGGCCGAAGTACCGGCGAAAATTTCCGAGATGGTCCCGGCGAAGGCGATTCCCGCCCCCAGCGCCCCGGAACGGGCGAGGACCTGACGTCGTGTGGCAGACATGGGCAACTCCCTGTTGGCGGACAGAGATATGACCATGCCGTGTGTATCACGTGGTGTGTCCCACGGGAACCTTCAAGATTGCCATCGCGCCCCCGTCGCGCGCCCCCCGCACGCCCGCCTTCGCGATCCGGCGCGCCGCGCCGGCAGGTGAGGGGCCCGGGGGCCTCCTCTGACCACCGGGCGCGGACGCGGCCGGTGGGGCCGCGACCGGCGCGACGCCGAACGGCCGAAGCCGACGCTCCGTCACCCTGGTGCCCGCACTGCTCCCGCGGGCTACGGCGTCCGGTGCCGCACGACAGGCGGGGCCCCTGCAGTCGAGGGCCCGGGGCACATGAGGGGCATGATCCGCCAACTCCCCCTGACAGCACCTTGCCTTGCCCATGCGCTGCTCCGCCGGAAGTCCGCCGTACAACCCTGTCCCGCCGAGCCGGAAGGGCAGAGGCGAGGGCTCAGGCCCCGACCAGCGGCTTGGCGTCGCGCGCGAGGGCGGTGAGCCGCGAGATGGCGCGGAAGTACTTCTTCCGGTAGCCGCCCTTGAGCATCTCCTCGCCGAAGATCCGGTCGAAGGGCACCCCGGACGCCACCACCGGCACCTCGCGGTCGTACAGCCGGTCGGCCAGGACGACCAGCCGCAGCGCCGTCGACTGGTCGGGTACGGCCCGCACGTCGGTGAGGCAGACGGCCTCGACGCCGTCGCAGAGCGCGCCGTATCGGCTGGGGTGCACGCGCGCAAGGTGGGCGAGGAGGGAGGGGAAGTCGTCGAGCGAGGCACCGGTGGTGCGGTACGCGACGCGGGTGACCTGCTCGTCGTCGTACGGAGCGGAGGCCTCCGGCAGCCCGCGGTGGCGGTAGTCCTCGCCGTCGATCCGAAGTGGCCGGAAGTGTGCGGACAGTCCCTGGATCTCGCGCAGGAAGTCGGCGGCGGCGAAGCGGCCCTCGCCGAGCTTGCCGGGCAGTGTGTTGGACGTCGCGGCGAGAGCGACGCCCGCGTCGACGAGCTTCCCGAGGAGCGTCGAGACGAGGACGGTGTCGCCCGGGTCGTCCAGCTCGAACTCGTCGATGCAGAGCAGACGGTGGCCGCTGAGGGTTCGGACGGTCTGCTGGAAGCCGAGGGCGCCGACGAGGTTGGTCAGCTCCACGAACGTGCCGAACGCCTTGAGCTCGGGCGCCGCGGCCGTGGCGTGCCAGAGAGAGGCGAGAAGGTGCGTCTTGCCGACCCCGTAGCCGCCGTCGAGGTATACGCCGCGGGGCCCGGCCGGGGTCGCGGGCTTCCTGCCGAACCAGCGCCGCTTGCCGCCCTGTGACGCGCTCGCCCCGCCGATCCCGGCGGCGAACCCGCTGAGCACGGTGACGGCCTCGGCCTGGCTGGGCTGCGATGCGTCGGGCACGTAGGTGTCGAACCGCACCGAGTCGAACCGCGGGGGCGGCACCATCTCCGCCACGAGACGCTCGGCGGGCACGAGCGGCTCCCGGCCGCCCAGCGCGAGCGGGCTCCCGTCGGAACGGGGGACGGGGGCGGGGGCCGGACCGGAAGCGGAGACGGATGAAGACACAGCTCCTCAGAGTAATCCCTGGGGTCAGGACCCCAGAAAACCGTGCCGGTCCTCTCCGGGCCGCGAGGGCGTCCCGGCGTCCGGTCGCCGCAGCGTGTCAGACTGCCCGCATGCGACGCCTGTTCCCGCCCGGTACCGCGACCGATGCGCCCGAAGCGCTCGCCGATCGAGCGTGGGGCATCGACGAGCTCGCCGACGCGTATGCGTATCCGGGGGGGCCCGGGGCCTCCGGGCGGGCCTGGCTGCGCGCCAACATGGTGTCGTCGCTCGACGGGGCCGCCCACCACGACGGGCATTCCCAGCCGCTGTCCTCCGACGCCGACATGCGGATCTTCGGCGTCCTGCGCGGGCTCGCCGACGTCGTTGTCGTCGGCGCCGAGACCGTACGCCAGGAGGGCTACCGCCCCGCACGTGCCCGCAAGGCGTTCGCCGAGCGGCGTGCCGGGTTCGGCCAGCCGCCCGCGCCGGTGATCGCGGTCGTCACCGCGAGTCTGGACCTGGACTTCTCGAGCCCGCTGTTCGCCGAGCCGCTCCTGCCCACCATCGTGCTCACCGGCGCCGCCCACCACGCCGATCGCGCCGACCGGGCGCGCGCCGCCGGTGCCGATGTGATCGTGGCCGGGGACGGCGAGGGCATCGACCCGGAGCGGGCCGTGCAGGCGCTTGCCGACCGCGGGCACACCCGTCTGCTGACCGAGGGCGGCCCGCGTCTGCTCGGGCAGTTCGCGTGCAGCGGGGTGCTCGACGAGCTGTGTCTGACCATCGCCCCGGTCGTCACGGTGGGCGCGGCGCCGCGGATCATGGACGGGCACGCCATGCCCGACCCCGAGCGATTCACCCTTGCGTCCGCGCTGGAAGAGGCCGGCTTCCTTTTCACCCGATACCGTCGCATCTGACCTGTGGTCGCAATCCCCCCGTGGTGCGGACAATGGTTTCCGCGGAGCCGTTCCGTAAAGCCGTTTCCGTATCGCCCGGGACGACAGTCCGCGACCCGCGAGGACGGAGGGTCCTGCCGTGTTCACGACCGTACTCATGATCGAGAAGCCGCTGGTTCCGACCGATGTGGAACTGGTCACCAGCCTGCACGGCGACGAGCCGACGTCCTTCATCGTCCTCATGCAGCCACAGGGCGACCAGGACCGGCTGCTACGCGCACTCGACGACGTGGCGCTCGGCGAACTCGACGAGGCCGTGCGCGAGGGGCAGGAGCCCGAGGGCCGGGAAGCCCTCCAGCCCGCGGAGCGGGCGCTCCAGCACTCACTCGAAGCGCTGCGGGCCGCCGGCAGCCAGGCCGTCGGCCGGATCACCGAGAAGCACCCGGTCGACACGCTGCGCTCGGTCGTCGAGGAGACCCGGGCCGACGAGGTCATCGTGCTGACGCGTCCGCACCTGGTCGAGGAGTTCTTCCACCGCGACTGGACCTCACGCGCCCGTCACAAGGTCGGCGTCCCGGTGCTCAAGCTGTACGCCCACACCGAATAGGCTGACCCCGCACAGCGAGTACCGCGCGTACCGCGAGCACCGGTCGCGAGGACCGCAGGCGCCGGACCCGGCGCACCGCACCCACCGGCCCGGCCCGTACGGACTCGCACAGCCACATCGACCCGGGAGACGCACGCATGACATCCGGCATCCCCTCCGCCATGGACCGACCGCACTTCATCGGCATCGGCGGCGCCGGAATGTCGGGCATCGCGAAGATCCTCGCCCAGCGGGGTGCCAAGGTCGCGGGCAGCGACGCCAAGGAGTCGGCGACCGTACAGTCGCTGCGCACGCTCGGCGCGACCGTGCACATCGGTCACGCCGCCGGACATCTGGCCGACGACGCCACCAGCGTCGTGGTCTCCTCCGCGATCCGCGCCGACAACCCCGAGCTGGTCCGCGCCGCGGAGCTGGGCATCCCCGTCGTCCATCGCTCCGACGCGCTCGCTTCGCTGATGCACACCGAGCGCCCGATCGCCGTCGCGGGGACGCACGGCAAGACCACGACCACCTCCATGCTGGCCGTGGCACTGACCGAGCTGGGCCTGGACCCCTCGTACGCCATCGGCGGCGACCTCGCGGGCCCCGGCACCAACGCCCGTCACGGTGAGGGCGCGATCTTCGTCGCCGAGGCCGACGAGAGCGACCGCAGCTTCCAGAAGTACGACCCCGAGGTCGCCATCGTCCTCAACGTCGAACTCGACCACCACGCCAACTACGCTTCGCTGGACGAGATCTACGAGTCCTTCGGGGCGTTCGTGGACCGGATCCGGCCCGGCGGCTGCCTGATCGTCGGCGAGCACTCCGGCGCCCGCGAGCTGGCGGGCCGCGTCGCGGGCCGCGATGGCCTGACCATCGTCCGCGTCGGCGAGGACGTGGGCGCCGACGTCCGGATCCGGCAGATCACCCCCAAGGGCATGACGAGCGAGGTCACCGTCGTCCTCGGTGCCGAGGGGAGCGGGTCCGGCGGGACGGCCGAGGAGCTGACGTTCGCCGTCTCCGTCCCCGGCCGCCACTACGCCCACAACGCCGTCGCCGCGCTCGCCGCCGGTGTCCGCCTCGGCGTCGCGCCCTCCGCCCTCGCGCACGCCCTCACCGCGTACACCGGTGTCGGCCGCCGCCTCCAGCTCAAGGGCGAGGCGCGCGGCGTCCAGGTCATCGACTCCTACGCCCACCACCCCACCGAGATGAACGCCGACCTGGAGGCGCTGCGCGGCGCCGCCGGGGAGGACTCCCGCATCCTCGTCGTCTTCCAGCCGCACCTCTTCTCGCGCACCCAGGAACTGGGCAAGGAGATGGGCGCGGCGCTCGCCCTCGCCGACGCCTCCGTCGTCCTCGACATCTATCCGGCCCGCGAGGACCCGGTCCCCGGCGTCACCAGCGCCCTGATCATCGACGCTGCCGCGGCGGGCGGTGCCGATGTGCGCGCCGTGCACGACATGGGCGCCGTGCCGGAGGTCATTGCAGGAATGGCGAGGCCCGGCGATCTCGTTCTCACGATGGGGGCGGGCGACGTGACCGATCTCGGTCCCGGGATCCTCGCCCGCCTGGAGAGCTGAGGAGAGAGCCGAGATGGCCTACGAAGTCCGGAAGACGGACGAGCAGTGGCGCGCCGAGCTGTCCCCCGAGGAGTACAAGGTGCTCCGCGAGGCCGGCACCGAGCCCGCCTTCACCGGCGAGTACACGGACACCAGGACGACCGGGGTCTACGCCTGCCGGGCCTGCGGCGCCGAGCTGTTCCGCTCCGGCACCAAGTTCGCCTCGCACTGCGGCTGGCCGTCCTTCTACGACCCCAAGGACTCCGACGCGGTCGAACTGATCGAGGACCGGTCCTTCGGAATGGTCCGCACCGAGGTGCGCTGCGCCCGCTGCGGCTCCCATCTGGGCCATGTCTTCGAGGGCGAGGGCTACCCGGTGCCGACGGACCAGCGGTACTGCATCAACTCGATCTCGCTCCGGCTGATCCCGGAGGAAGACTGATCACGCTCGCGCATCGGGGGTCAGCCACGATGTCGCGCTGCGGAGCGGTTCCTGCCCGATCCCTGCAACGGGGGCAGGACGTACCGCAGCGGAGACCGGGACGGCTTCGGGGACCGGGACGGCTTCGGGGACGGCGTACTGGAGTGGTCGTCGTGAAGAGTTCCGCCGCGATGCGTGCGGAGGGTATGCCCACGCTCCGCCTGCGGCACCAGTACCGCCACACGACCATCCGTGCCGGGGTGGCGGCCCTCAAGGCGGCCGAACGTGAGGCCGTCGCAGGGCGTTGGGCGTCGTACGGGGCGCCCGCACTCTCTGTTTCCGCTCCGTGATCAGTGGTCCCGTGATCCCGTGATCCCGTGATCCCGTGATCCCGTGATTCGACCGGCGGCGGAGCGGTTGCCGCCGGTCGGATCGGCGGAGGCGACCACCACATGGCGTGGGGCCCGCCACCTCGCGGGCCCCACGCGCCGTGCGACCGGTCAGGCCGTGATCGTCGCCGGATCGCTGACGCCCGGGCGGCCGGTCTCGACATGGCCCGCGAAACGGCGCAGATAGCCGTCGTCGCCTTCGGAGGTCACCGACACGTCGTACCAGCGCTTGCTGCGGCGCAGCTCGACAGTGTGCGTGACGGTCGCGCCCGCGCGGACCTTGAACGTCTCGGGCTGCCCGCCGTACGCGTTGTCCACCGTGAGGTTGACGTCCGAGCCGCCCTGGTTGGTCAGCTTCAGGTCGAGGTTGCCCGTACGGGCGTCATGACGTGCCGTCACCTCGGGGCCCGCGGTCCTTCCCGGGCCCTTGAAGGTGCGCAGGAACCCGTTCGGCCCGAACACCGAAAGGTCGTACGCATCCTGGGAGTTGGTTGTGTTCCAGGTATCGGAGAGCGTCTTGCCCGCCCCGGTCGAGTACACCCACGGCCCGTCGGTGCGGTTCCCGGAGGTGACCGTGAACGCGGCGCCCGCCTCGTCCCCGCCGCCGAATTCCAGCGTGATCCGCCCGGTCGAGGCGGTCACCGAAGCGTCCACCACCGGCGCGTACTTCAGCGGCCGTGTGGGCCGCGAGCCCGCCTCCTGCTTGGGCAGGGCCGGGTTCGCGGGCACCTCCGGGACGTAGTCGTCGTGCCGCTCGTGGTCCGGCGGCTCATAGGCGTCGGTGTCCGGCAGCGGGACCGAGCCGGGGTCCGTGCTCCCGAAGTCGAAGGCCGAGGTGAGGTCGCCGCAGATGGCGCGCCGCCACGGCGAGATGTTCGGCTCCTTCACGCCGAAGCGGCGTTCCATGAACCGGAGGATCGAGGTGTGGTCGAACAGCTCGGAGCAGGTGTAACCGCCCTTGCTCCACGGCGAGACGACGAGCATCGGCACCCGCGGCCCCATCCCGTAGGGCCCGGCCTCGTACTTCTCGCCGCCCGCGTAGAGGTCACCGCTGACATCGGCCGTGGACAGGCCCTGTGCGGCCGATGACGGCGGGAACGGCGGCATGACGTGGTCGAAGAAGCCGTCGTTCTCGTCGTAGGTGATGAACAGGGCCGTCCTGCTCCACACCTCGGGGTTGGAGGTGAGCGCGTCGAGGACCTGCGCGATGTACCAGGCGCCGTAGTTCACGGGCCAGTTGGGATGCTCGGTGAATGCCTCCGGCGCCGCGATCCAGGAGATCTGCGGGAGCTTGCCCGCCTTCACATCGGCCTTGAGGCGGTCGAAGTAGCCGTCGCCCTCCTTGGCATTGGTGCCCGTACGGGCCTTCTCGAAGAGGACGTCACCGGTTTTCGCATTGCGGTAATTGTTGAAGAAAAGAAGGGAGTTGTCGCCGTAGTTGCCGCGGTAGGCGTCGTCGATCCAGCCCCACTTGCCGTCCGCGTCCAGGCCGTCGCCGATGTCCTGGTAGATCCTCCAGGAGATCCCGGCCTTCTCCAGGCGCTCGGGGTAGGTCGTCCAGCCGTACCCCAGCTCCTCGTTGCCGAGCACGGGCCCGCCACCGGTGCCGTCGTTGCCCGCATAACCCGACCACATGTAGTAGCGGTTGGGGTCGGTCGCGCCGATCATCGAGCAGTGGTACGCGTCGCACACTGTGAAGGCGTCCGCGAGCGCGTAGTGGAAGGGGATGTCCTCCCGCGTGAGATACGCCATGGTGGTCGGCGTCTTGGCGGGTATCCACTGGTCGTACTTGCCGTTGTTCCACGCCTGGTGGCCACCGCCCCAGTCGTGGTTGAGACCCTGGAGGAACTGCATTCCGAGGTTCTCCACCTCGGGCCGGAACGGCAGCACTTCCTTGTCGCCGTTCGCCTGGTGCCACACCGACTTGCCGTTCGGAAGCGGCGCGGGCCGGGGGTCGCCGAAGCCGCGCACGCCGCGCAGCGAGCCGAAGTAGTGGTCGAAGGAGCGGTTTTCCTGCATCAGCACGACGATGTGCTCGATGTCGTCGATGGTGCCGGAGCGGCGGTCCGCGGGGATCGCGGTCGCGCGATCGATGCTGAGGGACAGCATGCTGAGCGCCGCTGTGCCGCCGGCGAGCTGCATGAAGCGCCGGCGATTGAGTTCCGACATGGGGGGCTGACCTCCGTGGCCGCTCGGAAAGTGTCGATCGCAGGGCAGCCTACGGGTGGCAATGCTGAGGAAAACACCATGTCGGCGCGGTTATTCTGCCCGGCTCTCCGGCGGCGGCCGGAGGTACGGGTTCAGCCCCGGGCCGCGACGCGCTGGCGTTCTTGGCGCGCGGCCAATTGGCTATCGCTCTGTTCGTCGGCCAGCGGTGGCACCCGGCTGTGGAACACGGCTCGCGCATACGCCTCCGTCTGCAACAGCCCGGGGATCGCCCGGCACTCGTACATGCAGAGGCTGACGGCCTCTTCCTCAAGGCTCGCCCACTGCCGGAACCAGGACGCCAGCCCCGGCCGCCGCGTCAGGTACCCGGCTGCCGCCCGCATCGCCCCGAACGCGTCCAGCGCGTCCTCCGCCCGCTCGATGAACTCCGGCTGCGGGAAGCGGCGGCCCTGCTCGATGGAGGCGACCGTCTCGGCGGAGTAGCGGACGAGGGGGCCAGTTCGTCCTGGGTGAGCCGCGCTCGCTCGCGGAGGACCTTCGCCACCGCCACGAACGCCTTCAGGCTGTCCATCGGCTCCGGCTCGTTGCTGCTCGGCATGTTCGTCCCTCCCTGAGCCCAACTCGCCCATGGTCACCGTCCGTTACGGCAGTTGTCCACTCAGGGTTCCCGTGCGCTGACCCTGCGTACGACGGCCAGGTGGCTGAGTCATCCGATAATTGACTGGCGGGATGGCGCCGTCCCGGCCACGATGGCCTGATGCTGAGCACCCTGATCGCCTTCCTCGGCGCCTGCACCCTCATCGCCGCCTCGCCCGGTCCGAGCACTGTCCTGATCATCCGGCAGTCGCTGCAGAGCAAGCGCGCCGGTTTCCTCACCGTGCTCGGCAACGAGACAGGGGTCTTCATCTGGGGCGTCGTCGCGGCCTTCGGGCTCACGGCGCTGCTGGAGGCCTCCCGGCTCGCGTACGACACGATGCGGATCGTCGGCGCGGTGGTGCTGGTCTGGTTCGGGATCCAGGCGATCCGCTCGGCCCGTCGGCATGGCAAGGGCGGCGAGGCGGGGGTGCCCACGCGTGAGGTCGTGACATCGTCATGGCGCTCGTACCGGGGCGGGCTGCTGATGAACATGGCGAACCCGAAGGCGGCGATCTTCGCCATGTCCTTCCTGCCCCAGTTCGTGCCGGACGGGGCCCCCGAGCTGCCCACGATGGTCGGGCTCGCAGCCCTGTGGGCCGTCTACGAGATCGGCTACTACAGCGTCTACGTGTGGTGCGTCGGCCGGATGAAGAAGCTCTTCGACCGTGCCGTGGTGCGCCGCCGCATGGAGCAGATCTCGGGTGGGGTCCTGGTGGCCCTCGGCGTCCGGATGGCCCTGGAGAGCTGAGCGCGGCGGGCCCCGGCCCCGCCGGGCCCCGTCGGGTGGCCCGGCCGGCTCCGTCGGGTGGCCCGGCCCGCCCAGCGCCCGCCCCGTCCTGCCAGGTGCCCGCCCTGCCCGGCCGGATCACGGCTCGAGCACATGCCGGGCCGGGAGGCGCACGGGCTGCGATGCTGAAGGAGTGAAGCCGCCTGCGGGCCGGTATCCCCGAGCGCCGGGCCGCGGGGCGGCACCGGAGCCGACCGCGAGGAGGAGGCCGTATGGACGCGACGCCCGCCCCGTTCACCGGTGAGGTCTACGCCGCCCGGATGGACAACGCCGTGCGCGCGGCCGCGGAGGCGGGGCTCGCGGGTCTGCTGGTGTCCCCGGGGCCGGACCTCGTCCATCTCACCGGCTACCAGCCGGCGGCCACCGAGCGGCTCACCCTGCTCGTTCTGGTCCCGGGCCGGGAGCCGGTGCTCGTGGTGCCCACGCTGGAGCGCGGCGACGCGGAGCGGGCGGCGGGGGCAGGCGCGTTCTCCCTCCAGGACTGGCCCGACGGCAAGGATCCGTACGGGGTCGCCGCGCCACTGCTCGACCCCGCGGGCCGCTACGGCGTCAGCGACAACACCTGGGCCCTGCACCTCCTTGCGCTGCAGAGTGCCCTGCCCGCCACGTCGTACCGTGCTCTCACCGACTGTCTGCCCATGCTGCGCGCGATCAAGGACGCCGCCGAGCTGGAGCGGTTGGCCGCGGCGGCCGCGGCCGCGGATGTCGCGTACGAGGAGATTCTCCGGGTCCGCTTCACCGGCCGCCGGGAGAGCGACATCGCCACCGAGCTGGCCCATCTTCTGACCCAACTCGGCCATTCCCAGGTCGACTTCACGATCGTCGGCTCCGGGCCCAACGGCGCGGACCCGCACCACGAGGCGGGCGACCGGGTCATCGAGCCGGGCGACATGGTCGTCCTGGACTTCGGCGGGCTCAGGCACGGCTACGGCTCCGACACCTCCCGCACGGTCCACGTCGGCGACCCGTCCGCGGAGGAGCAGGCTGTGCACGACGTCGTACGCGAGGCGCAACAGGCCGCGTTCGAGGCGGTGCGGCCCGGTATCGCCTGCCAGGAGGTGGACCGGGTGGCGAGGGCGGTCATCACCGAGGCGGGGTACGGGGAGCGCTTCATCCACCGCACCGGGCACGGCATCGGTGTGACCACGCACGAGCCGCCCTACATGGTCGAGGGCGAGGAGCAGCCGCTCGTACCCGGCATGTGCTTCTCCGTCGAGCCGGGGATCTATCTGCCCGGCCGGTTCGGCGTACGGATCGAGGACATCGTCACGGTCACGGAAGACGGCGGGCGTCGGCTGAACAACACCGCGCGGGAGCTCGCCGTCGTCGAGTGACGGCGCATCATCTGCCGTGTGTGACCAAGGGATTGGGCCCCGGTGAAACATTCGTGAAGGGCTGGCTGAGTGGCTGAACCACTCGGGGCCCCGCGGCAATCCCTACGTCATGTGGCCATGTCCCATCGCGGCCCCGGGCAAGGGAGGTCCGCGGATGGCATGGCCGGGGACACGACGCGACCACGACGGAGGAAGACCCCCCATGCGCATGCGCGCCCTCACCGCCGCCACCGGTGCTGCCCTACTGGCCACGCTGACACTGACGGCCTGCGGCCCCGAGGACTCCGGCGACGCCTCGGGATCCGGGAAGATGGCCTCGCCCTCGGAGGCCGACTCCTCAGGCGACGTCAAGGGCCCGGCTTCGGGCGGGAGTTCGGCCAACGGGGACGCGGACACCAGTACCGGCGGCAACGACGGGGACGGCGAGGGCGGCGATGCGCTGGTCTCCTGCACCACCAAGACGACCGAGGTCAGGTTCCTGGCCTCCGCGACGAACGCGACCGACCTGGAACCCGCGAAGGGCACCGTCCTCGTCCGCAACACCTCGTCCGCCCCGTGCACGCTGACCGGCCCGACGAACCTGACCGCCAAGGACGACAAGGGCAAGGACGGTTCGCTCTCGACCGACAACTCGGCCGCGGGCTCCGACGCCGTCGACATCCCGGCGCACGGGCAGGTCGCCGCCGTCGTCGAGTACACCGACACCCCGTCAGACGGCACGGGCAGCCCCGAAGCGTGCCCGGTCAAGGCGTCCGAGGTGGAGATCGCGCTTCCCAAGGACGAGGCACGCGGTGTCCAGGTGACGGAGGAGGGCGGTGCCCCGGCCCGGTTCACCGTATGCGCCCCGGCGAAGGTGAAGTTCGGCGCTTTCAAGCGGTGACCGACACGGCGGACGCCCGCCCGGCGGCGACCGGCCGCCCCGGCGCACGTCTGACCCCGTCCCGCTGCTTCAACCGGCCGGTGAGACCCCGAACTTGACCGTACTCCCCCCGGCCCACTGCACCCGACGGACCGTCACCCCGGCCCCTGGGGGCGGCTCACGGCCGTCATTCCATGACCCGCCACCTTCACGAGGGAACCAGGAACCCATGTTCACCACGGATGCGGCCCACCCCTGGACAGCGGAGCTGACCGCCGACGACCTCGGCCGGATCGGCGCCGAGGAGCTACGGCGAACGGATCCGGTCGCCATCGGCCCGTACCTGGTCCTCGCCCGCCTGGGCGGCGGAGGCATGGGCCGCCTCTTCCTGGCCAGGGAGCCGGAGACGGCGGAACCAGGAACGTACGGCGCCCGCTCCCTGGTGGCCGTCAAAGTGATCCGCCCGGAGTACGCCGAGGACGCCGGATTCCGCACCCGGTTCGCGCGCGAGGTCGAAGCCGTCCGGCGGGTGCACGGCAGTTACACGGCCGAGCTGCTCGGCTCGGGCTTCGACGAGGACGAACACCTGTGGATGGCCACCGCGTACGTCCCGGGCCCAGGGCTCGACGTCGCGGTGCGCCGACACGGTCCGATGCCCGCCCCTGTGGTGTGGCGGCTGGCCTGCGAGGTCGGCGAGGCGCTGTCGACGATCGCCAATGCCGGGATCGTCCACCGCGATCTGAAGCCCTCCAATGTGCTGCTGGGCCATGACGGGGCGCGCGTCATCGACTTCGGGATCGCGCACAGCACGGACGCCACCCTGCTGACCGTGGCCGGCCAGCAGGTGGGCACACCCGCTTTCATGTCCCCGGAGCAGGCCGAGGGCCGGGAGGTGAGTTCCTTCTCGGACGTCTTCTCGCTCGGTTCGGTCCTGGCCTTTGCGGCAACCGGCATGCCGCCGTTCGGAGACGGGGCGACCGGTGACGTCGTCAACCGCGTGATCCGCACGGAGCCGAACGCGGAGGTTCTCGGTGAGGTGGCGCAGTCCGACCCCGAACTCGCCGAGTTCATCGGCCGGTGCCTCAGCAAGAGCGTCAAGGGGCGGCCCAGGCCGCGTGAGGTCGTCGACATCGCGCGTCGCCACGCACCCGCCCAGGACTGGCCCGGCCCGGTCGCCGAAATGGTCGCCGCCCGCGCCGGGTGGACCGGCCGGGTCGTCACCGCACCGCGCGGAGGCGCGCGGGCGAACCGCCGACGCGCCGACGTGCCCGGGGCGGCCGACCCCA
This sequence comes from Streptomyces sp. NPDC051776, assembly GCF_040681345.1. NCBI lineage: Bacteria > Bacillati > Actinomycetota > Actinomycetes > Kitasatosporales > Streptomycetaceae > Streptomyces > Streptomyces sp. NPDC051776. The sequence goes on from NZ_JBFAYQ010000003.1 coordinate 34,917, forward strand.
CCATCGTCCAGGGGACGCCGCCACTCAGGCGCCGCCGCCGGGCCCTGCTGGTCGGCGGGGCGGCGACGGCGGCGGTGGTCGCAGTGGCAGCGGGCGCGTTCGCGCTGCTGTCCCCGGGATCAGGCTCCTCGCAGGAGGACAGAGCCACGCGCGTTCAACCTGACCAGCCGGAGGCCAGGTTCACCGAGCCCGGCCCCTCGGGGACGAAGTCCGGGAAGCCCCGCAAGAAGGGCTCGTCGCCCTCGCCGACGAAGAAGAGCCCGAGCCCGTCCGCGTCGCACAAGGACGAGCCGAGGACCGAGCCCACACGCGACTCCGGGACGACGACTCCGGCCGGAAACGACCCACCGTGGAATTCGTGTCCGCCGTCCACCGGGGACCGCCTCACACGGAAGGGCGACAAGGGCCGGAGCGTCGTCTCCCTGCAGTGCATCCTCCAGGCCCGCGGGTACGACGTGGGCTCCGGCGGCGTGGACGGGGTTTTCGGCCGGGACACGGAGGCGGCGGTCAAGCAGTTCCAGCAGAGCCAGGGACTGGATGCCGACGGCAAGGTGGGCGAGAGGACCTGGGACGCCCTGCGCGGCTGAGGCGGCGGGCCATGGCGGGCCATGGCGGCCGTACGCGAGCGGGGGTGCGGCGAGGTACGTCGACGGGGCCCGGCCCGCGGGGGAGTTGCCCTGGCCCGTACGGGAGCGTCACTCCGGCCTGTACGGGACGTCACTCCCACGTGTACGGGACCCTCACCCCCGGCCCGCAGGGAGCGGCGCCCTGCCCTGCCCCTTGCGCGGGGTGCCGCCGCCGCTTCCCCGCGGCATCAGTCCGTGAACGCCACCACCGCCGCAGACTCCGGCGGCAGGCGGAGCAGCCCGTCCTCCTCCGGAGGAGGACACGGATCCCAGGACGCCAGGACCTCCGCCCGGCCGTGCCCGACCGGAATCTTCACCTCGCCGTCCGCGGACAGGTTCACGGCGGCCCGCACCGCGCCACGTGTCACCACGAGCCACCGCTCCCGTGCGTCGTACGCCACCCGGACCGCCGACAGGTCCGGGTCGGTCAGCTCGGGGCGGGCGCGGCGCAGCGCGATCAGTTGGCGGTGCCAGGCCAGCAGCCGGTCGTGCGGGGCGCGGTCCGGCTCGGACCAGTCCAGGCACGACCGGTCCCGGGTGGCCGGATCCTGCGGGTCGGGGATCTCGGACGCGGCCCAGCCGTGCCCGGCGAACTCCCGTCTGCGTCCGTCGCGTATGGCCGCGGCGAGTTCCGGGTCCGTGTGGTCGGTGAAGAACTGCCAGGGCGTACGCGCGCCCCACTCCTCGCCCATGAAGAGCATCGGGGTGAACGGTGAGGTGAGGACGAGCACGGCGGCGCAGGCCAGGAGCCCGGGGGACAGGCGCGCGGACAGCCGGTCGCCCAGCGCGCGATTGCCGACCTGGTCGTGCGTCTGCGCATACGCCAGCAGCCGGTGAGCAGGCGTCATCCGCGGGTCCAGCGGCCGGCCGTGGGTTCTGCCGCGGAAGCCGGAGTACGTGCCGTTGTGGAAGAAGCCGCACCTGAGGGTCTTGGCGAGGGCGGCGGGGGCCTGGCGCGCGAAGTCGGCGTAGTACCCCTGCGTCTCACCGGTGAGCGCGGTGTGCACGGCGTGGTGGAAGTCGTCGTTCCACTGGGCGTGCAGACCGAGGCCGCCGGCCTCGCGGGGGGTGGTGGTGCGCGGGTCGTTGAGGTCGGACTCGGCAACGAGGAACAGCGGGCGCCCGGTTGCCGCGGCCAGGGCGTCCACCGCGGCGGACAGTTCGGCCAGGAAAGGGAGGGCACGTGTGTCGTGCAGGGCGTGCACGGCGTCCAGGCGGAGGCCGTCGAGCCGATAGTCGCGCAGCCAGCTCAGCGCGCCGGCGATGAGGTAGGCGCGCACCTCGTCCGAGCCGGGCGCGTCGAGGTTCACGGCGGAGCCCCACGGTGTCTGGTGGGTCTCGGTGAAGTACGGGCCGAAGGCGGGGAGGTGGTTGCCGGACGGGCCGAGATGGTTGTGCACCACGTCCAGCACCACGCCGAGACCGTGCGCATGGGCAGCGTCGACGAAGCGCTTCATCCCGTCCGGGCCCCCGTACGGCTCGTGCACCGCCCACGGCGAGACGCCCTCGTAGCCCCAGCCGTGCGTGCCGGGGAACGGGCACACCGGCATCAGCTCGATGTGCGTGACGCCCAACTCGGCCAGATGGCCCAGCCGCAGGGCCGCCGCGTCGAACGTGCCCTCGCGGGTGTACGTGCCGATGTGCAGCTCGTAGAGCACCGCGCCGGGCAGTGGCCTGCCGTGCCACGGGTGCCGCCAGACGAACCGGGAGTGGTCGACGACCGCGCTGAGGCCGTCCGGGCCCTCCGGCTGGCGGCGGGAGCGCGGGTCGGGCAACACCGGACCTCCGTCGAGCGCGAAGCCGTAACGGGCCCCGTGGCCGGCCTCCCTCTCCGCCCGCCACCAGCCGTCCCGGCGCGGGTCGTGCTCCATGGGGCGGGCTGCACCGGCCACGTGCAGCTCGACCCGTCCGGCCTCCGGCGCCCACACCTCGAACAGCATTGACGGCTCCTCGATCGCTCGTCGGACACCCGCCTCACCGCGTCGGCGCACAGGTACCCGCGGACGCACCTGTGCGCGTACCCGCAGGAGCGCCCCGTACGGTCAGCCGAAGTCCTTCTCGCTCAGCGGAGTGCCCGAGCTGGCCGAGACGTCCAGCGTGCGGACGCTGCCGCCCGGCGTGATCTCGATGACCGGTACCGCCTTGCGCTCGGGCGACCCGTCGTTGCCCAGGGAGATCAGCCCGCTGGCGCCCTTCACCGACTCCACGCCGTGCAGCGACTTCCAGATCTGGATGGTCTGCGAGCCGGTCACCCGGCCGTTGGACTCCGAGGCCCGGGCCGCGAGCCGTACCCCGGACACCGCGGTGATCACGGCGTCATGGCCCATGATGGCCTGGCCGTCGTCGAGTGTCTCCTCGGGGAACGCCGAACGGTAGCGGCCCCCGGTCCCGAAGGAGCCCACGCCCCACCCGGGGTAGGCGGCGGCCTTCCTCCCCCACGCGCCCGGGTGGGCCAGCCCTGTGTAGAGCAGGCGCACGTTCCCGCTGCGCAGCGTCTCCTTGATCTGGTCGAACCCCGCTGCCTGCGCTGACTGCGAGACGTCGTCCCCGGACAGGACCACGAGCTCGTGGTCGCTGCAGGGGCGGTCCTTGAGCGGGGCGAGAAAGCGCGGCAGGTCGATGCCGCGGCCCGCGAAGTAGACGACGTCCGGCTTCTCGGCGCAGAGCTGGGACATCCGCGTCTTGAACGCCGTGGCCACGCCCTCCCGTGAGGAGTCGTACTCCTCGACCTTCCCGGCCAGCCGGTCCTCGGGGAAGGCGCGGAGGAAACCTTCGCCCAGGGTGCGGGTGTACTGGTCGTCGGGACGGGAGTCCTGTATCACCAGCACCCGCTTGCCGGTGTACGGCTTGCGCTTGAGCAGGGCAGCGGCGGCCGCCGCCTCATCGGCATTGGTCGGCGCCACCCTCACCAGGCCCTTGACCTTGCTGAGGGTGTCGGCGGTGAGGACCGAGCCGGCGGCGGCGAGTTCGAGGCCGCCGTCCTCGTGGTCCGCGGTGATCGTACGGATCATCGATTCCGTGGCGTCCGTACTGGTGCCGAGGCCCGCCACGGCGACGATGTGGTCACGCTCGACCCGCTCGCCGATCCGCCTCAGCGCCGCGGTGCGCTGCTCCTCGCTGGTGCCGCTGTTGGCAAGCAGCAGCTTGATCTTCGGAGTGTCGCCGTACTTGTCCTTGTGGTTCGCCTCGTGCTGCGCTGTGTAGGCGCCTTGCAGCTCATGGCGGACGGAGTCCGGGGTGTTGGTGTCACCGGGCCGCGGGATCATCGGCATCAGATACACGATGCCGACGAAGCTGGGGCCGCCCGCCTTCGCGCTCTCGCGCGCCACCCGTTCATTCTCCTCATGGATCAGCCGGGAGACCTGGGCGAGGTTCTTCCCCGTCCCCTCGGTGCCGTCGCTGAAGAGATACGAGCCGTCTGTCACACCGACGCAACTGGCCGGGGTGCCGACGCGTTCGACGCCGGGGGCGCAGGAGGTGTCCTCCGGGCGCAGCAGCCAGAAGAGACTGCCCGCGAGGAGGGCGAGCAGGGCGACGGCCGAGACCGCGTTCCAGGGCCAGCGGGCCCACAGCGGGCGGTTGCGTACCCAGGATCCGGTCGGCGGCATGGGAGTCCCTTCCGTTGGCTCGAGGCGTACGGCACATGGCCGGTGTCGCAGGGGGTGGGGCGGTGGACGGTGATGCGGTGGAACGTGGGCCGGACGGGTGGTGCGTCGTTCCGGAGAGTCTCCGGTCGGAGGGGTGTCCGGTCGGAGGGTGTTCGTTCGGAGCGGCGCATCAGTCGGAGAAGCGGGCGGCCTCGTCGAGCAGCGTGTCGGCGTCGGCGTCAGCCGCCATGGCCAGCTGCCGGAACATGGCGCTGATCTTGTAGTTGAGTTCGGGGTTTCCCGGAGGAAGCCGGTTGCGGGGATCCCCGGCCAGCCACAGCGCGGCGCACAGCTCGGCCAGCGGCCGCCCGAGGGACCGGTCCTCGTACGCCTCGGGGGCGTGCTCGCGCGCCAGTTCACCGGAGCGGCGGGTCGGAGGGGCGTCCGAGAGCTGCGCGCGGTACACCGGTGCGGCGGTCACGTGGTACAGCTCCCGAAGCCAGGGCCGCAGGTCGGGAGCGGTGAGACCGGTCGCGAAGCGGCGCACGACCTCGTCCAGCCGGTTGACCGCCAGCCGGTGGTAGAGGCAGTCCAGCGGTTGTCCGTGCCGGTCGTGCCAGTCCGCGAGCGTGCTGTGGATGGACCGCCACTCCTCCTCGGTTCCGGTCGGCGGTCCGGACAGCTCGTCGAGCAGCAGCAGCCGCAGCCACGGGTGCAGGACGGGCCGTCCGTCGTACGTCGTGTCGGGTGTCTCGGCGCTGCCCGGATGGCCGGACCAGCTGCGCAGATAGCCCGAAGGGCCCCTCCCGCCACGGGTGTTGGCGTCCTCGGGCACCGGGCTGGACAGCCACAGGCGGGTGCGGAGCTCCCGCATCACCGTGTCCCTGGCGTTTTCCGGCTGGCCGTTCAGCAGGCCGGCGTTGACGGCCGCCTTCGGGGTGCGGGCGGCGGCGATCCGCGTCGCGGCGGTGCGCTGACCCGCCGTCAGCCCGGCCAGCAGATGGTCGCGGACCGCGGCGGCGAGCTGCCGGCCGCGCGCGGCACCGGGGCCCGCGGCACCCGGTTCCTCGACGGGTGTGTCCAGCAGCCCGTGCAGATCGTCCTCCGGGCTGTGCTCCAGCAACCGGCCGACGGCACCGTGGAGTTGGGCCACGCTCCACGGATGCCCGTAGGTGAGCCGGTGCACCAGCGGCGTGCTGCGCGGCAGGACCCCCGACTCCGGCCTCCCCGTGCGGCGGGCGGCCGCCGACTCGAACCGCGAGGCCTCCAGGGCCACTTCGACCTCGTCGAGGTCGCGCAGCCGCAGTGGATACCACCAGTCGTAGAGCGGCGTCCCGGCCCCGGCGCGCCAGGAGGCGTACGAGGCGTCGGCGGGGTGGACGGTGTGCGGGTCGTCCGGGCCGCCGTCGCAGGGGCCCGGTACCGCCTGGGTCGTGGAGCTGGTCGCCACGATCAGCAACGGGTCGTAGACCTCCGCCCTGGCCCGCTCGGTGCGCAGCGCCAGCAGCAGAGCGAGGAAGCGGGTCGCGCCGTGGTTGCGGTCGATGTCGTCCAGCAGGGCAAGGGAGTTGTGGGCGCGGCGGGTGCGGTGGTAAACGGCGGTCAGATCGTCGAGGAAGGCCAGACACAGCCGGCGGTCCACGAAGTCCCGGTCGGCGTCGATGCCGGTGCGGTTGCGCCGGTTGAGTTCGACCAGCTCCTCCAGAGCGCTCGCGGGACCCGACGAACCGTACGAGGCCAGCGCCCGGTTGAGGAACGTGCTCGCCGGCATGTACTCGAAGCCGCGCAGCAGCACGCCCAGGATCAGGTCTATCCCGGGCACGGGGGAGAGGCCCAGCGTCTCAACCAGCCCGGCGATGCCCTCGCCCGCGTCCGCGGCCGTCCCGCGGTTGCGGGCCTGCCGCAGCGCGCGCCGCAGCTCGCGCGTGGCTTGCGTGCGGTCGGTCAGCGAGAGCTGCGGCTGCACGGCGAGCAGGCCGAGCAACAGGCGCGGGAAGCGCAGCGGCTTGCTGCCGCGGTGCTTGCGTGCGAGCAGGAACGCCAGGTGCAGCGCCACCTCGTGGGGCCGCTGCTCGGCCGCCGCCGCAAGGTCGATACGGGCGACCGGCGCGCCCTCGGTGACGGCCTCGAAGTGGTCCAGCGCGTAAGTCTTGCCGCTCCCGGGACGGCCCAGCAGAACGACCACGGGGAGGGGACGGTCCGGCCCGGGTTGGGGGCGCGCCCAGCACTCGTGCACGAGCCCGGCCACCTCGGCGAGCCCTGCGGGCGGAGCGTGGCCCGTCTGTGCGGTGGCAGCCTGCAGCATGAAGTCCCCCTTCCGTACGCGGGCGCCGTCGGGTCGAATCGGATACGGGTGGCACACACGCGATCACGGATGCAACATCGTTTCATGAAGTGACGGAGGAGACACGGGAATTGACGCAGCGTTTCCGGCCGTGCGGGCTCGGCCGCGGCACGTGCGGGACCGGGCGCCCGGAGGGCGGACCGCCTCCCCGGGCACCCCAGGGCCTCCCCTCCCTCGCCGGCCAACTGTCGGTCGGGCGGCCGGTGTGCGGTGTCACGGGCTTGCTGAGTACAGGAGCACTGGACACCCCGTGCCTCCGAGCCGGACAATCACGACCGTGACGCAACACGACCTCCCGAAGCCTCCGCCCGCGACGCTGCCCGCGCGGTTGTCGGACGCCGACCGGGACCGCGTCATCGAGGTCCTGCGGGAGGGTGCCGCCGAGGGGCGGCTGTCCCAGGACACCTTCTTCCGCCGCATGGAGCTGGCCTTCGCGGCCCGCGGCCGGGACGAGCTGGACGCGCTCACCGCGGACCTGCCGCAGGAGAGCGGGCTGTCCCGGCTCGTTCTGGGGACGGTCGCGAGGGTCTCGTCGTTCTCGGCGCGGGTACGCCGGGCGTGGTTCCTCGAGCGGCTGCCGAAGCTGCTGCTCCCGGAGCCGGGGCCGTATCCGCTGCGGATAGGCCGCGACCCGGCGAACGGGCTGCGGTTGAACGACGACACCGTCTCCCGGGTCCACGCCGAACTCTCGCGCCAGGGCGCCCTCTGGGTGCTGCGCGACCTCGGCTCCACGAACGGCACCTTGGTCAACGGCCGCCGCGTGACGGGCCGTACGGTCGTGAGGGCCGGGGACCAGGTGACGTTCGGCCGTATCGCCTTCCGCCTCGCCGCACGCTGACGCGGCCGACGCCCCCACCGGCGCCGGGGGCCGCGACGCCCCCACCGGCCCCGCGCCCCCCTCCCGTACGCCCGCAGCCGCCTGACGCGTGCACGCGGACCCGCGGGACACGCCGGCGGACCGGGTGCCGTCCATCCGCGGCACATCATGGCGCAGGGGCGGTGCCGGAGGGACCATGGAGACATGGCAAGGAAAGGTTCCGTCGGCAGCAGGGCCCACCGGGCCGCGCTGAAGGCCGTCCGGGAGGCCCTGGAGCGGGGCGAGGTGCCGGTCGAGGCGCCCGACCTGGTTCGGGGAGTCTCCGGTGACTTCTGGGTGGCCCCCGACGGCAGGGTGTACGTACGACCGGTGGAGGCGCTCTCCTCCGGCACGGCCCGTGCACAGCGGGTACCGGACGTCCAGCTCGTGGTCGTACCCGGCAGCAGCCCGGCAGGCGAAGGGCCCGCGGGCCCGGAGTGGCTCGGGCTCGCTCCGTGGACCGACGACATGTCGCGGCTCTGCCACTGGCAGCCCGCCGACAGCAGCCGGCTGGTCATCGACGAGGTCTGAGCGACGGGACGGAACGTGACGCTCCGAGGTGGTCGGAGCGAGGGGAAGCACGTGCCGTGACGGCCACCCCGCCGCCGGGAACGAACGTCACCAATCGCGCTCAGTCGCGCACCAGCAGTGCCACCGGGCTCCGGGCGAAGAGGTCCATGGCCCGCACACGGTCTCCCCGTGCCGTCCGGCCGCCGGTCAGCAGGTCCGTCCAGGGGCCCTCGTCCGGGAGGGCCAGCGTCGTGTCGCGCCAGCCGCCCGATTCCTCCAGACGGCGTGAGAGGCGGGTGACCGCCGTGATCGCGGCGCCCCCGCGGGAGAACGCCACGCAGTGCGCCGCCGCGGATCCGGTCACGGTCAGTGGTTCGTACACGCCCGACTCCCCGAACCAGTCCGGGTGTTGGCGGCGCAGCCGCAGAGCCGCCGCGGTGAGACGGAGCTTCTCCCCGGAGAGCCCGCCCTGCGTCCGGCCCCCGCCGGGGGCGTCGAGCAGGTGCGGCCGGAAGCGGGCCGGGTGCCGGTTGTCCGGGTCGACGAGAGCCGCGTACTCCAGCTCGGTCCCCTGGTAGACGTCCGGCACGCCCGGCATGGTCAGATGCGTCAGGGCCGTGCCAAGGACGTTCGCACGGGCGGCGGCCGAGAGCGAGCGGGCGAAGGCGGCCACCGCGTCCCCCGGCGGACCGCACGGACCGGCGCGCACGAACGCATCGACCGCCAGCTCGTACTCCGGGTCGCCCTCGGTCCACGACGTGCGCAGCCCCGCCTCGCGTACGGCTTTCAGCACCGCCGGCACGAGCCGCTCCGCGGACCGCCCCCGGGGCGCCGCCGCCGTGCCGTCCGCTGCGGCGTCCGCGTCCGGATCGCCGAGCCCGAACGCGGTCTGCCAGGCGGTCCAGGCGACGTGGGGGTCCGGCGCGCGCGTGCCGTCGTCGCAGCGCGCCGTCTCCTTCGTCACCTGCTCCAGCAGTTCGGCCCACTCGTCCGGTGCCTGAGTGAGCAGCGAGATCCGGGCGCGCACGTCGGCGCTGCGCTTGGTGTCGTGCGTGGTGACGACGGTGCCGCTCAGCGGCCAGTCGCGCTGGAGCCGTGCGCAGAAGGCGTGGAAGGCGTCCACCGAGACCGCAGGGCCGCCCGGCTCGCCGCCGACCTCCCCCGCCGACAGCAGCGGCGCATAGCGGTAGAACGCCGTGTCCTCCACGGACTTGGCGCGAAGCGCCGACGCGGTCTGGGCGAAGCGCGCGCAGAACGCGGCGTGGTCGCGACCCGTGCCCAGAAGCCCCAGCGCCAGATCCCGTACGACGTCGACGGTGTCCGCCTCCTCGGGCACGGCGAACACGTCGCGCGCCCGCCGGGCCGCGCTCCGCAGCATCTCCGCGTCGCCCTCGGGGACCCGCTCGCCCGCGACCGCGTACGGCCGGTAGACCGGCAGCCGGACCAGGACCTCGCGCAGGGCCGTGCGCAGCGCCCACGGGGCGTGGTCGCGCAGCTCGGTGCTCGCATCGCAGATCCTGGCGGCGATCCGGGCCAGGCAGGCGACCTCTGAGGCCAGCTCGTGGGTGACCACCTTGTACGCGGCCCGGCGCGCGGTCGCCGACCACTCGCCGCCCCGGTCCGGCGGCTGCGCCGTGAAACCCCGGTAGACGCCGAGCAGCTCGGTCGAGCCCGAGGGGTCGACGAAGAGCCCGTCCACACGGCGGAGTGCGTCGTAGCCGGTGGTGCCGGCGACCGGCCAGTCCGCGGGCAGCCGTTCGCCACCGGTGAGGATCTTCTCCACGACCGTCCAGCGGCCGCCGGTCGCCCGGTCGAGCCGCCGCAGGTACGCCCCGGGGTCCGCGAGCCCGTCCGGATGGTCGACGCGCAGCCCGTCCACGACGCCGTCGCGCAGCAGTTCCAGCACCTTGGCGTGCGTCGCGTCGAACACGTCCGGGTCCTCCACGCGTACGCCGATCAGCGTCGAGATGGTGAAGAACCGGCGGTAGTTCAGTTCGGTCCGGGCCAGCCGCCACCAGGCGAGCCGGTACCACTGGGCGTCCAGCAGCTCCGGCAGGGGTAGGTGCGCGGTGCCGGGCCGCACCGGGAAGGCGTGGTCGTGGTAGCGCAGGACGTCGCCGTCCAGGCGGATGTGGTCCAGCTCCTCGCCCAGCCGCCCGCCGAGCACGGGCATCAGCACCCGGCCACAGTGCCGCTCCCAGTCGATGTCGAACCAGCGGGCGTACGGGGACTCCGGGCCGTCCCGCAGCACCTCCCACAGCGGCCGGTTCAGATGCTCCGGCGCGGGTACGGCCATATGGTTCGGCACGATGTCGACGACCAGGCCCAGACCGTGCTCGCGTGCGGTGCGCGACAGCGCGCGCAGGCCGTCCTCGCCGCCGAGTTCGGCCCGTACCGCGGAGTGGTCCACCACGTCGTAGCCGTGCGTCGAGCCCGGAACCGCCTCCAGCACAGGCGACAGATGCAGATGGGAGACGCCGAGCACGGCGAGGTGGGGCACGGCCGCCGCGGCGGCGGCGAACGGGAACTCCGGCTGGAGCTGGAGCCGGTAGGTGGCCGTGGGCGGCGCGACGGGCCGCGGGGTCTCGGGCACAGACGTCATGGAGCAGACGTACCCGTTGTGCGGGACGCCGCAGCACGGCCGTCCGCACTCGGCCGGATGCCGCAGCACGGCAGGACGGGGTCGGCCTGATGCCGCCGCCGGGTGACGGATGCCGCCGCGGCCCTACGCCGGACGCTGAAGCACCGTCAGACTCCGGTCGAGCAGCATCAGCCGGTCGCCCGCCTTCACCTTGCGGCCGCTACCCGGCGCCACGCCCTCCGAGCGGGCCGTGTCCACCACGACCTGCCACTGCCGCCCGTGGTTGACCGGCACCGCGAAGCCCAGTGGCTCCTCGCTCGCGTTGACCATCAGTAGGAACGAGTCGTCCCTGATCCGCTCCCCGCGCGGTCCCGGTTCAGAGATGGCGTTGCCGTTGAGGAAGACGGTCAGGGACCTCGCCCAGGACGCCTGCCAGTCGCGCTGCCGCATCTCCTCGCCCTCCGGCGTGAACCAGGCGATGTCCGACAGCTCGTCGTGCGTACCTTCCACGGGCCTGCCGTGGAAGAAGCGGCGGCGCCGGAAGACCGGGTGGTCGCGGCGCAGCCACACCATCGAGCGGGTGAACTCCAGCAGGGACCGGTCGTCGTCCGGACCCGGCCAGTGCACCCACGACAACTCGTTGTCCTGGCAGTACGCGTTGTTGTTGCCGCCCTGGGTGCGTCCGAACTCGTCGCCGTGGCCGAGCATGGGCACGCCCTGCGACAGCATGAGGGTGGCGATGAAGTTCCGCTGCTGACGGGCCCGCAGGGCCAGCACCCCGGGGTCGTCGGTCTCGCCCTCGGCACCGCAGTTCCAGGAGCGGTTGTGGCTCTCCCCGTCCCGGTTGCCCTCGCCGTTGGCCTCGTTGTGCTTGGAGTCGTACGACACCAGGTCGCGCAGGGTGAAGCCGTCGTGGCACGTGACGAAGTTGACCGAGGCGATCGGCCGCCGCCCGTCGTTCTGGTACAGGTCCGAGGAGCCGGTCAGCCGGGACGCGAACTCCGCGAGGGTCCGCGGTTCGCCGCGCCACAGGTCGCGAACCGTGTCCCGGTACATGCCGTTCCACTCCGACCACAGGGGCGGGAAGTTGCCGACCTGGTAGCCGCCCTCACCGACGTCCCACGGCTCGGCGATCAGCTTCACCTGGCTGACCACCGGATCCTGCTGCACGAGGTCGAAGAAGGAGGAGAGCCGGTCCACCTCGTGGAACTGGCGGGCCAGCGTCGCCGCCAGGTCGAAGCGGAAGCCGTCCACATGCATCTCGGTGACCCAGTAGCGCAGCGAGTCCATGATGAGTTGAAGGACGTGCGGGCTGCGCATCAGCAGGGAGTTGCCGGTGCCCGTGGTGTCGGTGTAGTACCGCTGGTCCTCGGCCAGCCGGTAGTACGACGCGTTGTCCAGGCCGCGGAAGGACAGCGTCGGGCCCAGGTGGTTGCCCTCGGCGGTGTGGTTGTAGACCACGTCGAGGATGACCTCGATGCCGGCCTGGTGCAGTGCGCGGACCGCCGACTTGAACTCCAGCACCTGCTGGCCGCGGTCGCCCCACGAGGCGTAGGCGTTGTGGGGGGCGAAGAAGCCGATGGTGTTGTACCCCCAGTAGTTGGCCAGACCGGCGTCCACCAGCCGGTTGTCGTGCACGAACTGGTGCACGGGCATCAGCTCCAGCGCCGTCACGCCCAGCTCCGTGAGGTGCTCGATGACCGCGGGGTGGGCCAGCGCCGCGTAGGTGCCGCGCAGTTCGTCCGGCAGGGCCGGGTGGAGCATCGTCAGCCCCTTCACATGGGCCTCGTAGAGCACCGTGCGGTGGTAGTCGGTCCGCGGCGGCCGGTCGTCGCCCCAGTCGAAGTACGGGTTGACCACGACCGAGGCCATGGTGTGCGGTGCCGAGTCCAGGTCGTTGCGGTCGCCCGGCCTGCCGAAGTGGTAGCCGTAGACCGCCTCGTCCCAGTCGATCTCGCCGCTCATGGCGCGCGCATAGGGGTCGAGCAGCAGCTTCGCGGAGTTGCAGCGGTGCCCCTGGGAGGGCTCGTACGGTCCGTGGACGCGGAAGCCGTACCGCTGGCCCGGCATGATGCCGGGCAGGTAGGCGTGCCGGACGAAGGCGTCGGACTCGCGGAGCTCGGCCGCGGTCTCGGAGCCGTCGTCGTGGAGCAGGCACAGCTCGATCCTGTGGGCGGCTTCCGAGAACACCGCGAAATTGGTTCCCGCACCGTCGTACGTGGCGCCGAGGGGGTACGCCTGTCCCGGCCAGACCTGCATGATGTCGACTCTTCCACTTCTGATCCGGGCCGCGCGAGACGGCGCATCCCCCTGCCGGAAGCCGAAAAGGAATCCTTGCCCGGCCATCGGTGCCGTGGGGCGCTTTCGTTCAGATCTTCCCGAAGAGCGGGGCAACCTCCTAAGACAACGGCTCGTCCTACCGGGTGACCGCCGCATCCACGCTCGCGGTCTCGGCCGGGGGCCGGATTCAGTAGGGGGAACATGTGCGCAGAGTGATGCACCGCCACCTGGGCAAGGTGGTGGCGGGTGCGGCCATCGCGGTGACTGCGACCGCGGTGATGGTCGGGGTGACGCTGCCGGGAAGCGCCGGCGCGGAGGACGAGCGATCGTCCGGCACCTCGGCCCAGGGCCGCGACGGGGGAGAACAGCTTCAGCCGGGAGTCGTCGAGGAGCAGGTGCCCACCGGGGAAAACGGCACCGGGCGGGACGCCCTCACCGACGGCGAACTGAAGCGGGCCGAGAGCCTCGCGCTCGGCCAGGGGCTGCGCGAGCGCAGCGAGAACGCCAGGGGGAACAGCGGGCCGCAGTGGCTGAGCACGGATCTCGCCGAACTGCGGCCGTCGGAGGCCGATGACGCCTCCCCGGACCGCCGCGCCGAGATCGCGTACTACGACTACAAGCACGACGCGCTCGTCACCAGGACCGTCAACCTCACCACGGGCAAGGTCGAGGACACGGACACCCAGCGCGGTGAGCAGCCGCCGCCGACCCGCGCGGAGGCGGCCGAAGCGATGAAGCTGCTGCTCGCCGATCCGCTGAGCGCCGGACTGAAGAAGGACTACCGGGACGCGACCGGCAAGGCCCTCACCGAGCCCGACCAGCTCGAGGCCACCGGCATGATCTACCGGGTCGACGAGGAGAACAGCGGTCCGGCCGCACTGCGCGAGTGCGGCGACCACCGGTGCCTGCGACTGTTCACCAAGGTCAGGAACGGCCCGTGGATCGACACCCGGCATCTCGTCGTCGACCTCAGCGAGCGCACCGTCGGCCGCATCACCTGAGCTCCGGGAACCGAGCCCTTCAGCAGGCGCGCCTCCGGTTCCGGGCGCCGCGC